>DATDTQ010000123.1:0-14611 GCA_035290765.1 Candidatus Peribacteraceae bacterium | reverse complement strand
TTGTGCGTTCGTGAGCATCGACGATAAGCGTTTCGGTGCCGCCTTGTTCGATTTTAATGTAGTCGCCAACAATAAGGTCTAGTTGTTTTGTGCAGAGCGCGCTTACAAGCTTGCCTTCATAAAATACATCATAGTGTCCTTTTCCATACGATCTAGAAACGATCCCACTTTTTAGATGTCGTTCACGAGATGCCTCATTTGAGAAGCTCTTAGGATTCATCCTCACTCATTCTATCGCGCTTCTGTCTTTTTCGAAGCTGATCCAGCTTCAGTAAAAGTGTCTGCAACCCCTCATTGTTCAAACTCACCAGCGTAGATCTCAGTAATTCCTGGGGGAGCCCCAATTGATCGACACTTGGAGGAAGAATATTTTGCATCTCCCGAGCATCTTCTAAGCTGCGGATTTGTGTAATTTTTCTTTTATCAAATTTTTGCTGCAGAATATTTTGAAGCATTGCACGCACAAGCATGGTTGGCCTATGAATGATCGTATTTGCAATAGTTACGAAATTGACGTTTATTCCTTTGCGCTGATTGAGACGAACAATGGCATTTTCTGTCCTGGGGGGAGGTAAACAGCTTTCCCGGTGAATATTTGCCACGATCTCGGGTGAAAACCGCGCCTGGCTGAAGAGCGCCGTCTTGCTGAATGGTTCTCTTGCGGGATCTTCCTCCCGAAAATCTGCAACCGCCCTATCAGCATACTTTTTGCCGACAAACAGAACAGCCATTTGAATGGAGCGGCTAGCGTGGATCTCTTTCAATAAAGGTTCGAGTATTGAGTAGGGAATGTTGGCCACAACCTTGTTTACTCCATGCTGCTTTGCAGCGGATGACAGCAGCATGAGCGCATCGCCCCATTTCATATTGATCTGGCTGGCTTCAGGTAAATTCTCCAAAAGCGGATGGAAGCTCTCGTCTAATTCGATTGTAGACAGCGATGCCCGCACCTCTCTGCAACACCGCCAAATTTCTTCGGTAATGTTCCCTGGACCGGGACCGATTTCCAAGACAGAATCTCCGGAAGAGATATTAGCCGACGCCACCAGTGTCCGGATGGCATCCTGATCCACCAGGAAATGTTGGTCGAATTTGTCAGTTTTTGCTGTAACCCCGATGCTCTGCAATTTGTTGTAGATATCTCTTGCATACCCTTCCAGCGAATCAACAACGATCGAACTCCAGTCCGCGCCAGATTCCTTACCTTCTACGCTATGTTGCGATGTCACGATGCCTGAAGATGCAGGCGGTTCTTCACGCCGATCAAATTTCTGCTTTTTTGATCTGCGCTTCTGCCTTTTCTTTTTATCTCTCTGACGTTCTTGAAAGCGTTCATCACCCTTTAGTATAGAGAAGTCATCGTGTCCCAATGAGGAGTTCTCGCCCTCTTTTACCATAAAATCCGAAATGGAAATAATAAAATGTTAGACGCTTCGTTTCGCACCCCAGATTTCGCACTGCAATCTTCCAAGAAGTCGATACCCTCGTACCTTCACCTCTTCGACAATGGCATAAGCAATCCGTGCAATTTCCTCACTCTGTACACCTTCGGGCATGATAAGAATTTTTTCTTGGGAAAGTCGAAATGGTTGTATGAAATCTCTCTCCATCTCCTCGAGATCTGGAGCATCTTTGACGACGAATTTGAACACTGTCGATACTTGATTGAGAGCTTCCAATACATCTTTTTTGATACGTCGCGTGCGATCTACATTTGAGTGAGCAAGCTTCGGTGAGCAATTGAATTGGCAACGTGCAAGCAGCTCTTGATCTGGCATGATCGTGCCGTTCGTCTCAATTTCCACATCCCAGGTCGGCATCTCCCGAACCATTTTCACGATTTTCTTTTGCTGCATGAGCGGCTCTCCTCCTGTAATCACCAGTCTTTTTTTGACGTCTGGATTACGACATCCCCATGCTTCCTCGATTTTCTTGCGAGTTTCCTGAGCAGTCCAGAGCATGCTCTCTGTCCAGAATTCCTTGGATCGCTGATCCCATGTATACCACGTGTCACACCATGAGCAATCGAGGTTGCAATGGTGCAAGCGAAGGAATACTGCAGGACATCCCATGCTCTGGCCCTCGCCCTGTAAAGTATAAAATACACCGTCTCCCGATACCCGGACTTGCTCTTTATCGTTCTGGAAAACGGAATGATCAACGATGCTTGAGTCCACAACTGTCCCTGCAAGATCTAAAGCCCGTTTTGGCACATTAGCATCCATCATGGAAGTACTTCCTTTTATCAGCAATGTATTGTATAGTCAACTTTCTATTGCACCTATAATCCGAGAGGGCAAAATCAACCGATTGCCTGCAAGGTAAGGGACTCCTTTTTGAGTTACAGTAAGCGGCAATGCAGAACCTCCACCGACTGATCCTGGCAAAATTCCTCAGCAGTCTGTATTTCTCGGTTCCCATCCAGACGCTCTTTTTCTTTGCGAAAGGGCTGACATTCACGGAAATCATGCTGCTCGAATCTCTCCTGCTTATTGGCATCATGCTTTTTGAGGTACCGACGGGAATACTCGGCGATCGGATCGGCCGGAAGTGGAGCATTGTGTGCGGCGTTATCGTTGGACTGCTGGCATGGATACCATGGTTTTTGGCTGACGGTTTCGCTCTGTTCGGCTTGTCCTTTTTCCTGTCAGGCATTGCCATTGCCTTCCAATCGGGATCCGATCAGGCGCTGATTTACGATGACCTGAAGAGCCGGGGCGAAGAGGCGAACGTGCAGCGCATCATGGGTCGTTATTTTGGAAGCATGACATTCGGGACTGCCGTAGCGGCTCTCATCGGCGGTTACCTTGCCGCCTCCCAGCGGCTCGATATCTTTTACGATCTCTACAAGTTGAATGTCGTTGTCCAGTTTCTAGGGCTTCTCGTGCTCCTGACGGTGAAAGAGCCGAAGCGAACCGCCACTGGAGAAGAACGGGCGCACGGCCCTGAAACATCGTTCACTCTCTTTAAGGAAGGAGTCCGGCGGCTTTCATCTCACGCGAAGCTACGGCGGATCGCCTTATTGTCATTATTCACAATGCCATTCTCTTTCGTCTTGATTTACATTTTCCAACCATACTTCCTGTCAGCCGGCGTTCCGGCCACGTGGTATGGAGTCGCTGTCTTTATTGCATCATTGCTTTCTATTAATGCGAAAATTTTCGCGCATAAAATCGAACAATGGTTCGGAGTCAGTAGGGGGGCCTTGCTTGTGACGTTGTTGCCTGCGGTTTTCTGGTTTTTGATGGCGATGGTATTCCATCCCGTCTATTCCGTTTTGCTGTACATCTTAAACGATGCCTCCGGCAATGTGCGCGACCCGATTTTCTCCGATTATCTCAATCGCCACATCGAAAGTCATAATCGCGCGACCGTCCTTTCGACGATTTCGCTGCTTGGCAGTCTTTATGCGGTCATTGTAAGACCTATTATCGGTCTCGTTGCGGATATTGATATTCGTTATGGGTTTATGATGATGGGTCTCATTATTGTCATCGGCGCTTTGTATTTCAGGATTAGTGATGAGCACGTTAAATATTGATCTGTGATACACTTCGCCAAGTTATCTTGTTCTCTCATATGAATGAAATCCACATAGCAAAGGCTAACGAAAACGATTTTCTAAAATTGGTAGAACTCGATTATCAACTTGAAAATACAAAAAGATTTGATGTTCTAATACGCAACCAGACCATTTTCCTTCAGGAAAGAGATCTTCAATCTCCAGTTCTGCAAAAAAGTATTAATTATACAAAAGAAATTAAAGAATATGCTCATGCACTAATTCAGTCGGACGTGTTTGCGCTGATTGCATATTGTGATAAACAACCCGTTGGATATATATTTTCTCGAAAACAAGACTGGCCAGGTTGCATTGTGTTTGTTATTGAAGGAATATTGGTAGCGAACAAGTTTCGCGGTAAGGACATCGCGCAGAAGTTAGTTATGAGTTTTGTTGATGGAATAAAGAAAATAGATGGTTGCAGAGGATTTTCAGTGGAATTGGATACAGAGAAGTACGAAGCCTGCCATCTGTTTTTGAAAATGGGTGCAAAATTTGCAGGCACAAAACTCTATATTTATTCCAATGAAAATCCAAAAGAAGGAACAAAAGAAGCAATTTATTTCTTCTATAAATTGTGAAAAATCCCGTTGCGGACTTAATATCCTTCCATGAAATGCGTGATTATCATCGGTCCGCAAGCGGTCGGTAAAATGACCGTCGGCAGAGCCATCGCCGCTAAAACCGGCTACAAGTTGCTGCATAATCATATGACCATTGATTTCATCCTGAACTTTTTTGAATTTAAAAGCGCCTCGTTCCAGCGGCTTGATTCTCTTTTTCGCTTTTCTTTAATGAAAGAAGTAGCTGACAGCGATTTGCCGGGATTTATCTTCACGTTCATTTGGGGATTCAACCGTCCCGACAACTGGGAGTACATTCAAAAAATTGAAGATATATTTTCAGCCAAAGGGCATGAAGTTGTTTTTTTGGAGTTGGAAGCTGATCTGGATGTGAGAAAAGAAAGAAACGTCACGCCGCTACGTCTGGAACACAAGCCATCGAAACGGAACATTGTTGATTCAGAAAAGCGGTTCCTTGAATTTGAAAAAGAAGACCGTCTTAATCCCAAGCCCGGCGAATTGGCAGGCAAAAAGCATCTCAAAATCAATAATGACCATTTGAGTCCCGAAGAAGTCGCTCAGATGGCGATTGATGAATTCGATTTATGAGATAATAGCAATGTCTATGAAGAACATCTCCATCATTTGCGCGAATGAACATTCAGCTTTAGAGACGGTGGCGCTCCGCGGAGCCCTGGAATATTTAGGATACACGGTCACGGCGCATTGGGTCGGCAGCGTCGATCAATTCAAGCAATTACTTACCGGTCAGATTCCGCTGGCAGAAACGGTGCTGCTGTCGTGCCACGGGTATGAGGAAGGATTTTACGGAACGGACAACGTAAAGATTCCTTTAAATGAACTTAATATCAATCTGCCCGGCGCAACGGTGCTGTCCCTCGGGTGTTCGACGGGCACCGAAGCGCATGCAAGAGCCTTTATGAAAGGCAGAGCGAATAACTACCTCGCCCCGCCGTCCGATCCGGAAGGGAATAGCGCGTTGATGTTCGCGTTGATGTTCTTTTGGCAATTGAACGAAGGTAGAGATATTGTGAAATCAAGGACGAAAGCCTCCGCGATTCTAAAGAATCCGGATGATCGCTTCCATCTCTACGAGAATAAGAAAGGCAAAATGTTGGTAGACGGCAGTCGGGAAATTCCTCTATAACTTCTTCAGCATCTCAATATACCGGTCTTCATAGCCACACTTCTTATAGAATGCATGAGCGCTAACATTCGAAGCGAAGCAACCGACACGTGAAAATTTACATTCTTGAGCGCGGAAATATTCCTCGATCTTTTCCATGAGCATTTGGCCCACGCCTTTTCCCCGGTATTGTGCGGTGACGACAAGTTCAATAATTTTTCCTTCCCTTATTGGGTAGTGATCCTGCAAATCTGCTTCGGTTTCCTCCGGGATGGTTCCAGCAATGAATCCCGCGACCTTTTCCTGTTCCTCAGCAACAAAAATTACTCCATTATCACGCTGGATTTTGCCCAAAAGATGATCGACGTACTTCTTCGCGTCGAAGTCGGAAATCTTTCTCATTTTCCCTAACTGATCTAAGGACGCTACATATGATTGCAGTTCATTCATCAACCGCACGATGGTTTCATAATCCGCCGATGTGTGCATCCTGATAGTTGGCATGGTTTACAGAATATCGTCAACTTTGGCTTCGGTACAGCCACTTATACTGTCACATTTGTACTATGCAGCCCGATCGTTAGGAGAGATCCTTCTTGCGCTCCTTGAACTCCTGCTTGTCGATCTCTCCTTTGGCGTAGCGCTCCTTCAGGATGTCGAGCGGCGATTGGCCTCCCGCCGTTCCGGAGCCGCGCGCAAGCCATTTCACCAGGGCGATGATCGCCGCGATGATCAGAACCCACCAAAGGATCATGAACAGGAAACCGAAGGGCGCGAAGCCGAAGCCATACCCCATCATGGATGACATCGTATCAGGAGCGTAGCCGTTTGGCCATCCTCCCGTCAGCGGGGAAGCGTCGTTCCAGCCTGTCCCCATCATGTCCATCATGGGTAGCATCATCCCCGCGTTCCCTATGGGCAATATTCCATTTCCGCCGCATCCGCTCATACGTTTGCCCATGATGACGTGCATCTCCTCTTCGCCTTCTTCGCCCATCATCCGCGTTATCATGGCATTCATCGCCTCGTGCGCGTCGCCGGTCATCTCCCCCATGAAGTATTCCCCGAGAGCGGCGAACTGGTCATCAGAGAGATCCGAACAATCAACTGCCTCGCGTTCCATCCGCTGCCATATTTCTTTGCCTTCAGCTTCTTCCTGGGCGGTGTGATCGCCGGGAGTGGTTAAGCCCGCTTCCTGCGCGGAGGCGACAGATGAAAGGAATAGCGTGCCAGTGATGAGGGCGATGGAGAGACGGCGGATCATGGCCGGGGAGAGAAATATGCCGTATTATACACGCATGGACTTCGATTACACAGTCACCACGGGCAAAAATGTTGAGGCTGCTCTTGCGAGTGTGCAGGAGGAGATCACAAAGGCGGGGATGCGCGTGCTCCACGTCCACGACGTGCAGGCGACTCTGGCGGAGAAGGGCATCCAGCGTGAGCCGTACAGGATTGTGGAGTTTTGCAACGCGAAGTACGCAAGCGAATTCCTCCAAGCCGACCCTAAGATCGGCCTCTGCATGCCTTGCAAGATCAACGTGTACGTCCACGAGGGGAAAGTCTTCTTCTCTGGCATGCGGCCCATCGTGTTGCCTCAGTTCTTCCCGCATGTTGATCTGGGCAATATGCCACAGGAAGTAGACGCCATCGTACGGTCGATCATCGACAAGGCAAAATGATGGGGGCCCATTCGACAAGCTCAGAACAGGCGACGATCAATTGTCCCGCGTGCGGCCAGAAATCCACGGCATTGATCCCGACAGACCGGTGCCAGTACTTCTATGTCTGTCCCCACTGCCAGACAAGGTTGAAACCAAAAGGACGGGATTGCTGCGTATTCTGTTCGTATGCGGACAGAGGGTGCGGACTCCAATGACAATGCTGCTGCGGCTGTTGCGATATTTTTAAGTACGCCAAACCATACTCTGCTATAGTTACCCCATGCAAAACCCCCGCGGCGCGGCGCGTGCCATCGCGGCGACGGTGCTCCTGAGCACGTTCGCTTACGCCATCATCCGCTACAACATCATCAAAGGAGTGGCGTGGGGACATTTGCCGCTCTTCATTTCCAACAAAGCCATTGCCCTCGCGGCTGTGGTGCTGATCGCGCTGGCCTATTTGCTGGGCCCCCTCGCGCGCTTCTGGCCGAAGAGGATCGTTCCGCTGCTCGGCGCGCGACAGTTCTTCGGGCTGGCCGGCTTTGGGCTCGGCGCCGTCCACGGAATCGGTTCGCTCCTCCTTTTTACGCCGGCAAATTACCCGCGGTTTTTCCTGACCGACGGGACACTCAGTCTCACCGGAGAATTATCTATGGCCTTCGGCGTGCTCTCATTCCTCATCTTCGCCGTGGTGGCCGTGACTGATCTGCCGGGCGTGACCGCGGCCATGGCGGAAGATCGCTGGCAAGCCGTCCAGCGGCTGGGCTACGGCGGTCTCCTCCTTGTGTTGTTGCATGTGGTCGTGATGGGATTCCAAGGCTGGCTTCAACCTTCGACGTGGCCGGGCGGGCTTGTGCCCATCAGCCTGATTGCTGCGATTGTTATAGCTGTGACATTGCTTCTGCGCATCATCGTTCTGATGTTTCCCGGCGAATGGGTCGCAAACCACTGAACAGGTGGCAGCCGCTGGCGATCTTCTTCGGAGGCAGTTTTATCCTCCATCTTCTCTGGGAGAACCTGCAGGCGCCGCTTTTTGCCGGCTACACTTCTTTCTGGCAGCACTTTATCATATGTCTGCCCGCGACTGGCGGTGATATTCTTGTCATGGCGTTCATGTACGGGACGCTGGCTTTGTTTCACCGGGATTTCTTTTGGGTGGCTAACCCCGCGGCGTACACATATCAGCGGACATGGATTTTGCCGCTGCTGGTGGGAATCGCTTTTGCAATTCCTTTTGAATGGTGGGCAGTCAACGTCGCGGAGCGATGGGAATATGCGGGCATGCCGCTGCTGCCGTGGCTGCGCATCGGAGTGACACCGGTTCTCCAGATGATTGCCGTACCGATCCTGACTATTCTGCTTACACGGGCGAGCGTAGCGGGCAGGGTCTGGGACTCAAGGTAAAAGTTCACGACCCCGCTGCTCTACCACGTTGGTATAATAAGCTCATGGCAAAGACCAAACCAGCAACCGTTACCGACTACATCAATGTCGCTCCTAAAGAAGCGCAGCCGAAGCTACGCGAGATACGTGCAATCTTGAAAGCAGTTGCACCGAAGGCGAAAGAGGCAATGAAGTGGGGATCACCGGTGTTGGAAGAAAAGCGAATTCTTTTCGCATACACCGCTTACAAATCGCACCTCAACTTCATGCCGACCCATCCGTCGATGGCACCATTCAAAAAAGAATTAGCTGAGTACAAGACCGGCAAAGACACCATTCAATTTTCCTACGACAAACCGCTGCCGAAGGCGCTCATCAGGAAAATTGCGGCATTTCGGGCCAAAGATGTGCGAGAGAATGATGCGAGATGGATGTATTAACTGAATGCGAAACGCTACCAGTTCATTGCTTGCCGGCAGCTTGCTGGTGTGCCGCCTGATCCTTCTTCCAGGCGGTCACAAATGGCTGCGTCCTGCAATTTTCTGGCCATCGCGCTGTAACAAGTATTTTTGGCTCGGACATTTGGCACCGTGTCGCAAAAATCAGCGGATGTACCCTTTTGAAATGCCAACGATTGCCAGCACTGAGAACCCGTTTGGTCATCTTTATCATCACGCAGAATGGAATTGCAGAATGCTTCGTCCAAGGCAGGATCCTTCTCGTTAATCATTCGAGAAACCACACTGCGGATACACAGATCACGATCTTTTCCTCTATTAATAGAAGGGTCGATCATTCGACAGTCTTCTATACTATAGCCTCTTCCCTTCTGTGCTCGGACGCTTTCCATCATCGGCCAAGCGGGCAAAATAACTCCAAGAATAATTGTTGCAACAAACAGAACGCCAATTGTTTTTGTAAAATGTCCGGGCGCGAAGTGATCAGCTATGAAAGCAGCAAGTAAACCGACAATGAATGTTTCAAGGAGCGAGATCGCCAACCCAACAATAAAGAATCCGGTTAACAAGCCGGCCCAGGCAAATTTATATGGCCACGAAGCCAACATATCTACATCTGCCGGTTGCCCCAACATTAGAAAGTGAATGCCATACGCTAGCAAAGGCAAAGAAGCGAAAAGAACACCGCTCCACAGATATTTTTTAACATTGCAACTCATGCGGTTACGCTGGGCCCGGAAAAGACGTTTGTAAAGCGGGGCGGCGTGTGAAGTTGACCGCACGCTAGTTTTGCTACACAACACTGCTTTCACTCTGAAAAGTTGATAATGATCTAAATCATTGTCTTAGTTTCCTGGCCTCACAGCGGGCAAAACTTAAATTTCATTTGTATTTGCGGTCTACTGCAGAAACCAAAAAGATGCATGGCGCAAAATTGCGACAAAGCGTAGTGTTATGGTTTGCCCCTTTCCCCCCTTTGCTTTATGAGCCCAGCCGAAATCGCAGCGTCACGTTCAATGTCAAAAGAAGCATACCGTATGACAGCGCTCTTTGTGGCTTTTGCACTCGCACTTGTTAGTTTTGTTTCCTTTGTGAAGGCCCAAGAAAGTACGGAATCCGTCGGCAGTGACATGCAAGGCAATGTTATTTACGATGATGGCGGGCCAGACAACGTTGATGACGATATGCAGGGTAATGTGATCTATGGTGATGACGATGACAGTGCTGGCGATGACGATGGTGGTGGTGGCATTAATTCTTTCGTTGATGACTTGCTGGGTAATATTTTCTTTGATGGAAGCGAAGGTCCTAATGCTGTCGGGGGCGATATGATGGGGAATATTTTCTTCGACACCGATGGTGACGGCAATCCTGACTCAGTCGACCAGGATATGCTCGGGAACATTTTGTTTGGTAACGGCGGCCCAAACTCAATCGGAGGCAACATGATGGGTAACATCATCTTTGGTGATGATGATGAGGAGGATGACGACGACGATCAGGATGACGACGATCAGGATGACGATGATGATGACGATGATAATGATGACGACGATGATGACGATGATGATCAGGATGACGATGATGATGATGACAGTTCTAGTAGTCGGGCTTCCAGTGTCGCTTCCTCGTTGAGCAGCCAACAATCAAGTTCAAGTAGTGACGACGATGAGGATGACGATGATGATGAGGATGACGACGACGATCAGGATGACGATGATGAGGATGACGATGACGATGACGACGAGGATGATGACGATGAAGATGATGACGATGACGATGAAGACGACGATGATGACGATGATGATGACGATGATGACGGTCCTGCAACCAGTTCGAGCAGCGTCTCCTCGGGGAGTGTCAGCAGTGTTCCTTCTGGAAGCGGGAGTAGTGTCTCCTCTGTAACAGAAACTGGGAGTTCTGCGTCTAGCGCTGCTTCATCAGTGGAGAATCCGGGACAGGTTTTGTCCGGTGGCGGTGGTGGTGGCGGCGGCGGAGGGAGAAGGAGACTGGAGGTGATCACGCCTTCTTTACCCGGTGAGGCCCCTGGACCTGATGGCTCAACGCCAGGTGATTCCTCTCCGGGAGACAGTCCCAGTCCCGGTCGTCCAATTGCGCAAATTCCGCCCCCTGCGTTCGGTGGTGGTGCTATTCCCACGGCAATGCCAGATGCCGGGCGTGGCATCCCGACATCTCTGTTGTTCGGTGGGTCAGTGATGGGTGTGTTCCTTTCGATTGTAGGTCTGTGCGGTAGCACTGTCTTGCATGATCGGCGGCGCAGGTCGTAGGATGAGCGTTCCAGATCGGATAACGAAGCATGCCAGTACCCCATGTGATCCTCCGGCTGGCACAGCTGGCCTGTGTCGTTCTCATCTTCGTTTCTGTACTGCTCGCCGGAAACATGTTGTTTCCGGATCCGAACGCTGCTCCCACCATTGCTGACAGTTCTAATATTCCGGTGCGGATTCGCATCCCCCGGCTGGACATCGACTCGCCGGTCATTTCGGTTGGACTGGATGCAAATGGACAAATGGAAGTACCAGCTCGCGCCGAAGACGTCGGCTGGTTTGCTCCGGGTGTATTCCCTGGCAACTCCGGTAGTTCCGTCTTGGCTGGCCACTTCGATACGGTGTTAGGAACCCCGGGAGTGTTTTGGAATCTTGGAGCCCTTCGGCCCGCCGATTCGATATTCATCGAAACAAGCTCCGGACATGTCTTACAATTTGATGTCATTGGCATGCAAAGCTACCCCTACGATCGCGCTCCCTTGCGGGAAATCTTCGGCGCCTCAAGCGGACGAGTCCTTAATCTCATCACGTGTAAGGGAACATGGGACGGGGAGACCTACGATCAACGTGTAGTTGTATCGGCGCGTCTTAATATTTCAACGTGAGCGAGCCCTCGCCCGAGAAACCGGCCGCGCTCCCTTTGCCACTGACCGACACGGTTTTGTTTCTTTGGCTCACCGTGCCCGAGAAATCAGCTGATGCGGGGAAGATGAAGGCGCAGCTGCCTTTGGCTTTGCCGCTGATCGCTCCGCCGTTGCCGCCGGCAAATGTCCCTTTAATGTTGCCGTCGCAATCTCCGGAAAAACTTCCCGTGACGTTGCCGCCTTCGAGGGGGAATGTTAGTGTGACGGTGACAGAGCGCTCCGACTTCCCATACGTTCCAGAAATGACACCGGTGGCGGTTACGCCACCTTGCTGTTCTTCCTCCTCTTCATCGGAGGTCAGCATATCGAGGGCACAGCTGAACACATCTTCGTCAATACAGTTCTGTGACCCAAAGATGAATGCCATATCAAATAAAAAGAGCAAGATGAGGATAAAGATGAAAATGAATAATATCCCCAGCGGGCTGCTGCCGCGCCGGGCGTTCTGCAGTGCTTGCAGTTGATTCATGAAGGTATTCTAGCACAAAGGAAAAGTGGGAAAAGAAGTTATACTTTAGTCATGCCGTTTCATGTCTACCTGCTTCGCTGCGCCGACAATTCGCTCTACTGCGGCTTCTGCAAAGATCTCCAGGCGCGCAAGGAGATGCACAATGTCGGCAAAGGCGCCAAGTACACGCGCTCGCGCCGGCCGGTCAACATCGTCTATACGGAAGAATTCACAACACGCAGTGAAGCGCTGCGGCGCGAAGCGCACATCAAAAAATTGACGAAGGCGGCGAAAGAATTGCTTGTTGCTAGGAATTAAAAAAATGATCGCGAAGACATGCTGGAAAACCGCCTGTGGTGAGTCCGCCGAACCATAGGTTTTCACCATGAAAGCTTTAGGCTTTCACCGGCACCCAGCAGCAAGCCTGGCCGCACTTTTTACAGTACTGCCGGCCGTATTCGTGCCGGTCGCCGCTAAAGCAGATTGCCGCGCAGCAGTTTGAACGAATGTTTTCTTGTTGTTCTTTGGACATGGAGATTTCTTTACCGTTTGTTTTGAAGTGCCCCTCGCAAAAACCATTGCTACGCAAAGGCCGCCCACAACCCCGAACAGAACAGATCTTCGACTTGGGATTGTGCATAGGTTCGAGGAGGAAGTGACTCCGTTATAATACGCCTCTTTGCGCAGAAGAACGGAGAAACGCCTCTTTATTATGTTTGTGAAACGATAGCTATTTAAAACCAAAAGCGTAACGTTCTGCTGTATCTCTTTTCTTTCTCTTTTTATGCCAACCGGAACAATTAAAAGGAAAACCGACAAAGGTTTTGGTTTCATTGCCATGGAGGGCTCACCGGATGTGTTCTTCCACAGCTCTGCCTGCAACGGCAACTTCGATTCGCTCGAAGTTGATCAAGCAGTCACCTTCGACCTCGAAAAAGGCGAAAAAGGCCCAAAGGCGGCGAACGTTCAAGCCGCTTAATAACTCAACGTCAGTGAACCTTCTCCGGAGAAGCCAGCGGCACTGCCGTGGCCGCTCACGGGGACGGTTTTGCTGGTTTGATTGACTGTGCCCGAGAATTCGCTGGAGGCAGGCAAGACAAACGCACAACTGCCTTTCGCATTTCCACTGATCACACCGCCGTTGCCGCCGGCAAATGTCCCTTTAATGTTGCCGTCGCAATCTCCGGAAAAACTGCCGGTCACCTCACCGCCTTTGAGCAGGAATGAGATCGATACTGTTACCGATCGTTCCTCACCTCCGTAGGTGCCTGAAATAACTCCGTTGGCGGTGACACCACCTTCCGGTTCAGCTTCTTCCTCATCGTCAGAGAGCACCAGGTCTAAGGCACATTCGATCAAGCCCTCGTCCATACATCCCTCTTTTGGCTCATGCGGCTACTCTAGTACGCTCTCTTACGGCTTCAATACTTGAATTTCCACGGTTGCCTGCGCCGTTCCAGTTTTCGCAGCAATGCGATGCCGACCTGGCTGCGGTGGCCAAGCCAAGCGAAAGTCCGGCGCAGCGGCGCTGCCAATCACTTGCCCGTCGACAGACCATTCGACGGTCTGTATTGATTGCGGCGCACGCGCCTCCAGCCAAATCTGCTCGGACTCGTCGGGCACGAGCGGATCGAGCAGATATTCTGCATGCGGTTGCGGCTCGGTGATCGTCAACTGATCATCGCTCTGACTGAAATCGCTCGTGGGTACGTCACCGCAGAGATCAGAATAGGCGGATGGCGGTTCGGTGTAGCCGTGCTCGCGCGCCCACTGCCGCAACTCTGGTGGAAAAATCGTAAACACTTCGTTGCGGACGAACTTCGGCGGACAGTCATCAGTTGCTTTCCGCGAGTTACGCATATCAATTGGTAGTTCCACGTACAGATCATCGATTTCTTTTGGTTCCGTTCCCGCCAGAAAATACTCGTTGATGGTTTGCGGGCAGAGTGAAGAGGGGAGTTTGCCGGAGAGACGACAGATCGTCTGCTCCGTGGTGCCTGCCGGGCGGGCAAATTCACGCACAGGCAAACCGGCCATGGCCACTTCCATCACATCATGGAAGATGGGGCCGGCGCCGGTAATGCCTGAGGTGCCTTTCATGGGTGTGTTATCGGCATTGCCAACCCACACACCCACAATCCGATCAGGCGTGTAACCGATGGCCCAGTTGTCGCGAGCGTTGCGAGTTGTACCTGTCTTGGCGGCAACGTTATAAGGAGGCACAGCAAGCGGCGTGGCTTCGCCAAACTCCGGCAAACGCGCGACCGGGTCTGAGAGAATATCCGTAATCAACCACGCAACTCGCTCGTCAAGAATCTTCCGGCTGGGCATTACCTGCTCATCAAGCAGACCCAGCACGGACAACGTCCGACCGCCGCGCGGGAAGATGCCGTACGCTTGCGCCAGTTCCAGCAGCTTTACTTCGCCGCTGCCGAGTGTCAGCGCGAGACCATAGAA
>DATDTQ010000122.1:0-3631 GCA_035290765.1 Candidatus Peribacteraceae bacterium | reverse complement strand
ATCAGAAACGACAGTGAGTGAACTGTTCGTCCATATTTCAGATCACCGACCATGGCGACGTGAATTCCTTCTAACTTCCCGCGCTCTTTCTTCACGGTGTAGAGATCGAGGAGTCCTTGAGTGGGATGTTGCGCTGGGCCGTCTCCGGCGTTGATAAATGGAATAGGGCTGACTGCTGCCGCTTGATCGGCACTGCCGGCTTCCGGGTGCCGCATGGCGATGATGTCGGCATACTGGCCGGCCATCATGATGGTGTCTTCTACTGTTTCCCCTTTGTACATGGAGCTGAACTGCGTACCAACCGCCGAAACAACCTGGCCGCCGAGTCGCAGCATTGCCGACTCGAAACTAAGCCGTGTGCGCGTACTCGGCTCATAGAAAAGTGTCGCCAGCACTTTGTGCCGCAGCAGATCGTTCCCGCCTCCCCGCAGGACTTTTTCCATCTGCTCGGCAACCTTCAAAATGGCATCCGTGTCTGCTCGGGAGAGCTGCTTGGTGGACGTCAGGTGTTTAAAGGGGAGTAACATCTATTCCGCTGAATTCTACGCATGCATTTTGCTTTGTCTAGCAATTGGAAATGAATGGCAACCTTGAAATAGTCACGCTGTACCTAGCGCTACCTATGTCCACATAGTGATCCCGAGCGGGGCTCTGCTCTTCTCGGGATTTTTTCAGCTACCATAGCGGCGTGTCGACGCGCCAAATCGCTACTTCCACTTTGTGGCAGATCGCCAGCCAAGTCACGATGGCGGCGCTGAGTGTTCTGACCGTGAAATTTGTCGCGATCGGACTGACAAAAGAGCTGGCCGGAAATTACAACTCCGCGTATGGATATTTGCAGCTCTTCGGCATTCTGGCGGATTTTGGCTTATATGCGATTTCTGTGCGAGAAGTTAGCCGAGCCGAAGATAAAGAGCGCGTTTTGGGTGCATTGATCGTTCTGCGATCGATTATTCTTGTTATTTCTCTCCTCTCTGCGCTTCTCCTCGTTTGGATTATCCCGACCTGGCGCGGCACGCCACTGCCTCTCGGCGTGACGATTGCGTCACTCGTCCCGTTCTTTACATTGCTTGCCGGCATTATCAGAACGGTCTTCCAAGTGAAATACAAAATGCAATACGTGTTTATTGCGGAAGTAATCCAACGCATCATCACCGCAGGGTTAATTGGCTTGATCATTTTTTTGGGCGTGCGTGGCAGTAACGATCTCCATATTTACCACCTGTTTTTATTTATTGGCGGCGTTGGTGCGTTCGTCTTATTCTTCTTGTCTTTTTCTTATGGCAACCGCCTGGTGCGTATTCGTCCAACATTTGATGCAAAACTACTAAAACGATTATTGCGAGAAGCGGCCCCCTTCGGGCTCGCTTTCTTGTGTATGGCTATTTACCGAAACCTCGATTTGACGCTGATTGCGCTCCTGCGGCCTGATTTCGAGCTACAAAACGCATATTATGGTTTTGTTCTGCGGATGGCGGAAATGGGGTACCTGATTCCGACGTTTCTTTTAAATTCCACGCTGCCGATTCTGAATGAGCGCGATGCCGCCGGCGAAGACACGCGATCGCTACTGGGAAAAACGCTATTGATCCTTATGCTACTAGGAACAATCTCATTCCTTTTCTCGCTACTTTGGTCCCGGCCGCTCGTTCATTTGCTAACGACAGAGTCATATCTCAGCACACCAGCGCGCCCGGGCGCAGACACTGCGCTCCGGCTGCTCGCAACGCCGATCTTCTTAAATGGCATCATTACATACTGCTTCTATGTTCTGCTGACGAGGAAGTCGTGGCAGCGCCTCGTAGCGAGTCTCGCTGCCGGCGCCGTGTTGTCGACTGCTCTCAATCTCTCTCTTATTCCACTTCATGGATTTGTTGGAGCAGCTGTTGTGAGTATCGTGGTTCATCTCTTTTTAGCGGCAACCCTCCTACCAACGGCCTTACAAAAAATGCCTCCGCAATTCCAGCCGAGCGCAGTGCTGCGCTGGCTGGTTTTTTCGGCCTTGCTCGCTTTAGCACTGATCTGGTTGGAGCCACTTTTACAAAGCGACTGGCAGACCGCAACGGGGCTGGCTCTTTCCATCATCTTTATTAGTGTTTTGGCACTCGTTTTGCGCTTGGACCGCAATCTTATCTAGTATCAGGGCCGCTGGTCAGAAGGCGGAAAATTTGCTAAAATAAGAGGAAATACATATGCATATTTTATCCAAGAGATTTTGGGCTTCGGCAACGCTTGTGGCGCTCTTTTCGCCGATTTCGGCTCTGGCAGCTCTGCCTAGCATCACAAATTTGGAAGTCATGCCTGTCGATGATGGTATCGAGTTAACCTGGGATAAGGTAAATGACCCCACTGTTACGCATTACAAAGTGTATTACAGCACGCAGTCTATTATCGATAACGATGGTGCCTGGGAAGGCTATGAGGAAACATCCGGTCTAAAAGAGCGCTTTGTTTTCAAGAATTTTACGCCAGGGCAAAAATTGTTCACCGGCGTTACAGCTGTAAATGCGGCTGACGAAGAAAGTGAATTCTTTGAAGAAGAGGTATCGTTCACATTTATCGGTAATCCAGAGGCGCCGGATGATTCCCCCGCCCGAACGGACCCGTTCGGTACGGGCGGGCCGAGCCTAGAACTCGAGCCGACTGCTATCGGCGATACTCAACTTGGTGATGCGGCAGCCGATGTTATTACTTTGGACGATGGTGGTACCTCATTTGTACCCACAAATATTGATGGATCGCTTCAAGTGATCCAAGATGAGGCTACAAATGACGATGATCCAGGTGAGTTATTCCAGGGAACCTTAAAGCTGTTAGGTGCCCGAGCAATTGCTCCTACGCGTGTTTCCCTGACATTCTCTCATTTTATTTCTATTAGTGATCAGGATGCCCCAAATGCGTTCAAGATTTTGGATCCGGAAGGTGCAATACTCCCGATAAGCACCCTCACGATTGATCGGGCAGATGTTATTTTGGAAACAGCAGAACAGGAAGCAAATCGTGTGTACCAAATCATTGTGTCTGAACCGCTGCTCGGTATTCCGAACCTGCCGCTTGATCCCATCAGCCGGCAAGTGTTTTTCCGCGGTCATACGGAAGGTTTAGAAGCGTCTGTGACTGATGTAGATGAAACGGCCGCGCTCTTCCCGCCGGATGTTCATGATCTTGTTATGACTGCTGAGCAGGGAAGTGATGGAATGTATCACGTTGAAACAACGTGGAAAATGAACGGGGTCCCTGCCGGATTCGTGATTCGTCAGACACGCGACGGCGGTCGAACCTTCAGCCCCTCTTCGCGTTTGCCAACCGATTTCAACGGCGTGGAATTGGATGGTGTTATAGCCGGACAGTTCGGACTCTTCATCCAAACATTCGGCGCTCAGGGGTACGTTTCACAAGGTGTTTTAGTTGATGCGAATCTCCCGACCGATAACCGCGGCAAGCCACCGATTGTGGCTCGATCGACTGGATCGGGTATGATTGTCGCCCCGACCCCAATCCCAGACATCCCGCAGGTACCGGTAATTCCACGACCTCAACCACAACCTGTCCTTACGCCGATATCGCAGCCGGTTGGCGATGATTTGTCCGCATCGGGGGCCGGTGCGCTGATCGGTGTTGGAATGGCCGG
>DATDTQ010000121.1:0-5445 GCA_035290765.1 Candidatus Peribacteraceae bacterium | reverse complement strand
CGCGGATCCAAGGCCCCGAAGGGTTCATCCATCAGGATAATCTCCGGATTGGCAATGAGGCTCCGCGCAATCGCCACCCGTTGCAGTTGTCCGCCGGAAAGAATCGGATATTGCGCGTATTTGCGCTCATGTCCCGCAAGGCCCACGGCCTCAATCATGGCCATCGCCTTTTCCATGCTCTCCTGCTTGGAGACGCCCCGATATCTAAGCGGAAGCATCACATTATCCAAAACGCTGTACCACGGAAATGAAGAATATTGCTGAAACACCATGCTGATAGCCAAGTCTTCGGGCCGCGGCTTGTCCCGGATAAGCACTTCTCCGGACGTTGGCTTTTGCAAACCGGCGATATACCGTAAAAGCGTCGACTTGCCGCAACCCGAGGCTCCGAGAACTACCACAAACTGTCCCTGGTCCGGCTTGTCCTGGATGAGTAAATCGAGATCTTTGATGACAAACGACTGCCCGCCGTTGTAGCTTTGCGAGACCCCACGAAGCTCTACGACGTCGCTCAATTCTGTGTTTACCATTGGCACGCCCATCGTTTCACCCTCCTTTTACATATTTGTGGGGGAATAACTGCTTATCCGCGATTTTCAATAACTTATCCAAGCAGAAACCAATGAAAATGATGGTAAACAGTACTGCATACGCCTTGTCGGGCCTACTTTGCCGCGCGGCAATATATGCCAGCGCGCCGACGCCACCATCATTGGCATTGATCAGCTCGGCAAACGTAATATACGTCCAGGACAACGCATTAAGTACAATGATGTCTCCGAACACGCGAGATGCTACGTCCGGAACAAACACCGTCTTGATGGTCTGCCATCTGGTCGCGCCTAGGGTTTTAGCGGTCTGCGCATACACCTCGAGTACTTCATCCACGCGTTGTATCACAACCGGCAGAAGATACACAAAGATGGCAAATGCCAAGAATTGCACCTTCAGATTCGTCGCAATTCCAAACAAAGCTATGAAGATGCCAATCACCGGCGGCAGGGGCAAATAGCGTACTGCGCTGATCGCCCGCTCCACCATTGAACGAGGAATTACGAACAATCCCAGAATCATTCCCAGCGGCACGGCGAGAACGATCGCCTGCAGATTACCAAAGAGGTTAATCTTGATGGAATACATGGCATTCCGAACAAGCGCGTCGTCGTAGTGCAACTCCGGAAACGCAAGTATCACTCGATGCGGCCATGGCAAAATCCTCGCAGGTACCAGATCCAATGCAACAATTCCATACCATGCGCCTACAAGCGCGAAGGCTCCGGCAATTTCTGCTATAAGTTTTTGCCTGGGCGTAAGCGTTCCTCGAAGCGCGAATAACGGTGTGAGGTTTGTATTCACCGTCGCTGCCTCCTTTCAGGGTCGTACGGTTATACGCTTGAACCTGGTAGAAAAAGAGGGTAGACGAGATCCGCCTACCCCTTCGCTATGAATCCGCTAAACCTTACTGTCTCAACAGCTCAAAGTCGGTGCGGCGATTCTTTTGCCGCCCGGCTTCGGTATCATTGGAAGCAGCCGGCTTGCGCGGACCGTTCCCGGTGACAACGAATCGATTCGGATCGAAGCGATACTTATTCACCAGATAGTCAGCCACCGCCTGCGCGCGCCGCAACGAGAGCGCCTCGTTGGTCGCAGCAGAACCGATGTTATCGGTATTGCCTTCGATCCGGATACGCAGATTCAACATCGTCCGCGCGGTTTCGGCAAACTCCTCATCGATGATGTACCTCATGTTATCATCGAGCGTTGCCGAACCAGTCGGAAACGTTATGGTCACTGGCTTGGTTGTAAGCGCTCCGGCTTTCACTACCTCTTCGCTGGGCCTGCTAAACCGTGGCACGTCCCATGCGGCATGTTCAGGACCGCTAAGCTTGAGCATTCGAAGCACTCGAAGATCAGTAACGCTTCTCCACGAGGGTAGCACTCGAGGAGCCAGATCTACCTCGGCAAACAGCCGACCGGTAGTCTCGTAGAGCTCCTGTCCGGTCACGCCGGCATATGTGCCCTCCAAATTGAAGAAGTTGACATTGTCCTGATACGTGGTCAGCCGCGCGTTATCGATCACCTCGCGAATGAAACTCTCAGGCTGGTTAAGCCCAGCAGCCAGAATCTGGACAGCTTGCTCTTTGGCTTGGGGGTCCGCATTGATCTCTGCCGCACCACGCAACCATCCATCAACCATTGCAGCGAGTTCAGGCAAGTGAGAATCGATATACACTGCTTTCGCAAAGAAGAAATCGGCGATGATCTGAGACGCTTCCCGCGTACTCGCAAGCCTGTGCGAGCCCGGAACATTCGCCAGCGCATCCACATCGTCCGGTGACCACACGATCGCAGCAGGCACCTGTCGGGCCTTGAACAACTCATTAGCTTCCGGCGCCGAGTTCGTGGAAACGAACTTAACATCGCTTTGTTTCATACCAGCGGCCTGGAGCATACGAAGCAAGAAAGTTTGGGACGGCGTACCTAACGCAGCCGCCACCGCTTTCCCGCGCAAGTCGTTTACAGACGTAATATCGCGTGTGGCCACAGCAACGTCGCCGCCATACGACCAGTCAGACTGGAAGAAACCGCGAGGTCCAAACACAGTCAAACCTTCGACCTCGGTTCCATACGCATCCACTGTCTGCCACAACACTTCGCACTGATCGTTTTTCCACGCTTCTCGAGAAGCCAAGAAATCGTCAATCAGCTTGAACTCCACCAGAATACCGTAGTCCTTGTAGTAACGCGAGTCCTTCGAAGCAGCGAAGCCGCCGTTGAAGTATTGACCTCCGGCATAACCGGGCCACGTAACCACACAGACGCTGATCGGATTATCGACCGTGACCGAGTTTTTTACCTTGGGCACGCTCGCCTTGGTACGAACCGCGGCGCTGGCTGAAGACTTGACCGTCGTACCCCTGCTCCCTTGCGGAGCATAGTTCTGCACTACGTAATAGCCGAGACCCACAACGCCGGCGATGACCACTACTGTGGACAATCGCTTGAAACCCCTTGTAAGAGCCATTCGGATTTCTTCCTTTGTTGTTTGGGTGGGGGTGATGGGTAATGGCGCGGGCGAACTAGCGGAAAAGCTCCTCGTAGCCGCCGGCCTGAGTGAGTCCTTTCTGCTGCGGCGCGTCAAGATCAAGCACCGCCGCCGGATCTTTGGCTTCAGCCAGAACAGCGCGCTTTGTGGCATCGCCAAGCAGGGTAGATTGCTGCTTCTCCCATGCGTCGATCTTGCGAAGCGCGTCTTCCCGATAGATGCCCTTTTCGAGGTCGAGCGACGACAAAATGGTGTCGGCTGTTTCCATTGCACTCTCAATCTCGCCGAACTTCTGACCATAATCATCATTGATGAATTCCATGGCCATCTGAAACTCTTCCTCTTCCTTGCTGTTGCCACGGAATAAGCTCATCACGCCGCTGGAAGCTCTGTGCGCTTCTTTGATAGCTTCATACTGCGCCGTAAGTACATCGATTTGAGCATTCATCTTGAATACCAGATTCTGCCCAGCCTCATTCATCCTCAGAAGACCCCGATAAAGCCCTTCCGATTTCACCTCGGCGACTTGAAGGTTTTTGATCAAACCGTCAAGCAGCCCGGCTTTAAATGCGTATGCATCAAACTTCCCTGCATTTCCCTGCTTCTTGTATTCTTGCGCCAACCGAAGGTTTTGATCACGTTCGGCAACGCTCGCATCGATTTTGTTCCTCAACTTACGTATGGCGCCCTTCAATCTATCGATATACTCCGCGATCTGTTCCAGCTTTTGCTGACGATTGGTCTTTTTCTCTTTCAAAATCCCTAGCGCATCCAGTTGGATAATCAGGCCCAGGAGCTTGCGATTCAGAAACTTGTAGCCGCGCCATAGGGTAGGCATGATACCGAGCAGCGCCAATAGCACTGCTGCGAGCACCACGGCCGTAATCGCATTTTGCAATAAGACAACGATGAACGGAAGCAGAAGATAGAGCACTCCAGCGCCAGCTAGGCCGGCAATGATTGCTCCGATCTTGCCCTCGGGCCGCTGCAACCACACCTTCGGCTTATAATCAGAAGGGACGTTAAGCGATGACATCATGCGCCTCCAAGTGTTTGGGTTACCCGTTGCCGCGCAGTAGCAAGCTCGTTCACGGCAGCCTCATAGGCAGCCGTGAAATTGCCCTGCACGCTCTGCGCCTTGCTTTCGCGACCCGCAACGTCGGCTTCGAGCGCCGAACGCTGATTGTCGAGTTCGGCCGCTTCTGCTTGCAGACGAACGGCTTCCTTGCGCTTTCCGTCAGCTTGAGAAGCCAGGTCGTCACGCCGCTTCTTGAGCGAGGCGATTTCGCCCATTACGCTTTGATCCACTGTGGATTGAAAACGTTTACGTTCTTCCTCGAGCAAACCCAAATGGATGTCGAACGCTTGCTGAATTGCGTGTACGGTCACCCCTTGCTTCGTCAATATCGCTGCTGCCGCGCGAAACAACTTAGACTCATCATCACCAATCACCGAACGCATTGTTTCTGCGGCCTCAAGCAATTGCTTGTATGCTGACGGCTTGGAAAATGCAGCTTCTCTAAGCTTGCCCAGAAGCGTCGCGTCTACCACCGGCGCCGTATACACGGACGGAGTCGCAGACGGCGCTTGAACAACCGGAGTTGTTCGAGGCAGTTGAGAAGCAGTTGGCTCTGGCGCAGGTTCTGTTATCCCAAACTTTTGAAAAAGACTCTTCTTCGGTCCCTTCGGCTGCCCCGATGGCTCTGCCATTCGGATATCCTCCGTGGCCTGTTATGGGTTATGGGGTTAGCGGTTGGTCTTCTTGCTCCTCGCCTTAGCTTTGAAAGCGAGGAGGTTGGAAAGCGAATAAAACGATACAGTAATCTGTCAGACTAAATTGTCAATGATCAATGCCACTATTATAGGGCAGGAGGTGAAGCTTGTCAAGGGGTTGTGGGATTAAATTTCATCAACAAAAAACCGGCGTGAAGCGCCGGAAAATCTGACTACGCATATGCAAATAAGGGTTATGCTCTTACCTGCTTAAGCGTCTTGATCTTTAACACGTCTTCCTGGAAATCTTCCGTGAACTTGATCACGGACCCAACCGGTGCCAAGTGGATGTTTTCAATGAGCTTCTCTTTCACTGCGATTCTGACGTCCTCCGCCGTTACGCCCGTTTTCGAACCGGCTTTACGATCGCGCTGCAGAGCTAGAGATTTGCTCCGCTCCACCACGCCCTTGATCATAGCGCCACTGGCCATGTGTCCTAGAGTAAACTGAGTCGGCGTACCGCTCTTACGCTGAATTTCATACAGCGCATGTTTATCTGAAAACAGTTCTTCCACGGCAAATGCGATGATCTCGTCCTGTGTTACTTTGTGCAGCGGCACGCCGGCGGAATGGATACGGAAAATATTGGAGGCGTCCTCTTTCGTGGGTCGCGGAATTTCCACCTT
>DATDTQ010000120.1:0-5432 GCA_035290765.1 Candidatus Peribacteraceae bacterium | reverse complement strand
ACTTCATAGTACAGCGACCCGCCGCACTCATCGCGTCTGTCACCAATGAGATAGAGCTGCAACCCAGACTCACTCAGATGCATGCCGATCGCCCGGCGGGCGTCGGGCATCACGCCCACACAGGCGACAATCGCTGTGGGATCGATGGCTGAACCATCCGGACGTCCGTTATAGAGACTGACGTTCCCGGATATGATCGGTACTGCCTCACCATCCACTTGGATACCGCGGGCGGCCTCGGCCAGACCGCGCACGCCTTCACTGAGTTGCCAGAGTTGTTCCGGCACTTCGGGATTCCCGTAATTGAGACAATCGGTCAGTGCCCGCGGCGTTGCGCCGGTGGCGGCAACGTTGCGCATTGCCTCGGCGGCAGCATTCGCGCCTTGCCAGTATGGGTCGATGCGGCCGTAGCGCCCCTTTCCGCCGCCGGCCACGGCAATCCCGCGGAATTTGTTATCTTCGGAAAGCTCCCAACCAGGATGAGCGCCTTCATGGACGTAACTTTGCAAATCTTGCAGTGGCGCAATCACGGCGGCGTCGGCTTCACCGGCTTCGACCACGGTATTGCCGATTATATCTTTATCGTATTGGCGGAACACCGGCGCCCGGCTGCTGCCGTTTCGGTGGACGAGCATGGCCTTGAAAATTTCTTCAAAGCTGAATGCCTGTACCTCGTCTTTCGTCACCTCGTCCTTCTCCGCAGAAGTACGAGTGACGAGGTGACGAGAAACGAAGACATGATTACCTTCACAACGGATATCCGGCTCCGCCCGTGTTTGGATCATGGGTTTTAGAGGGCGCTCCTCTTGGAGGCCGGAGGTGATATCAACTGCCTTGGCATCGCAAACAACCTGACCACGGTAGTGAGCGCGGTAGATGGGTGTGTCATTCACTTTACCGATCACTGAGGCGCGGGCCTTCTCGGCGACGCTCGGCAAGTCCCACACTTCATTGAAGTGCCGGAGAATGTGCTCCGTCAAATCTGGATGGCACATGAAACAAAAGCGCTCCTGGGTTTCCGCGCAGCCAATGACTTCCGCCGGTAAGTCATCAATCGCTGTATGTACTTTTCCGAGATCAACATCGGCACCAAGTCCCTTCTCAGCCACCTGCTCGACGGTGGCGCAGACCACGCCGCCCGCGCCCAAGTCTTTGCAGCTGACGCGTCCCAAATGTCCTTCGGCCGCAAGCCAGTCGAAGAGTGCATAGCACGAAGCGAGCAGATGACGCTCCAAAAACGGATTCGGCTCCTGCACGGCGCCGGAATTTTGTTCCCGTTTTTCTTCCTCCATCGAAGCGCTCGCAAACGCTGCGCCGCCAAAGCCGCTGCGGTCGGTCGGTTTCCCAACGAGAATAATGTCGTAGCCAGCTTTGCCCGCTTCGTCGGGTACGTGACTGCGGATGACTTCGTCTTCCCTGGCGATGCCCATCGCCACCGCGTTTACGAGACAGTTACTGTTATAGGCGGCGTCGAAGACCGTATCGCCCCCGAGATTTGGAATGCCTAAGGGATTGCCGTACCCGGCAATGCCACGGACGACTTCACGGGCAATGGTTCGCGATTCTTCGGTCTGGAGATCACCCAGGCGAAGCATGTCCATACACCCGACTACACGCGCGCCCATGCAAACCACGTCGCGGACCACGCCGCCCACACCGGTGGCGGCGCCTTCAAATGGAACGATTTGGGAGGGGTGATTATGCGATTCATGGGCAATGACCAGACCCCAACGTTTCCCCTTTGGTTCATCGGTAATCGCCACGATGCCGCTATCTTCACCTGGACCTAAGATCACATGCTTCCCTTCAGTCGGTAGCGTTCGGAGAAAACGCTTACTCGATTTGTAACTGCAATGTTCGCTGCCTTGGATGCCCCAGATGATGGCTTCGGCCAGCGTTGGATTACGTCCGAGTAAGGTAACGATCTTCCGTGCTTCGGGCACGCTCAAACCGATTTTGTGCTGCTTCAATAGTTTTATTACATCGTCATCACTGCCCGTGGAGAAGGGGAGCGTTTCAATGTCAGGCGCTGATTTTTCGCGCGCGGCCGTCACAGACTGATTATGCAGAGAAGTTCAGCGCTGCGCAAAAAAACCGCGGAGAGAGCGGCGAGACGGAGTCTCACGAAGTGGAACCAATCGCTTCCACAAAGGGAACAACATGTGTTCAGCCAAGCTCTCTCCGCGTAAAGCGCAGTCTTGCACCGATCAACGGGGCGGATGGGGTAGACCCCTCACGGCACGTGTCCTAGACGGAGGGACAAACTGCGCTTCGATGATCGCAATGATCGATCTGATCGACAGTCTTTCGAAGTCGCCTTAATCAGTCAATAAATGTACTCTGTTTTCCGTGCGTATCCCGCTCATCTCCGCTTCATCGCAGCAGCGCCTGGTGGGCGGTGCTTTGGTGCTTGCAGCCACACAATTAGGAGCGTCCGTCCTTGGTCTCTTCCGCGAGCGCTTTTTGAATCAAACGTTCCCGGCGCTCGACGTGGTTGATGTCTACATTTCATCCTTCCGCCTCAGTGACCTTCTATTTCAGGTTTGCATCATGGCCGGGTTCTCCGTCGCGCTGGTGCCGCTTCTCGCGAAGTACCACGCGCATGATCAGAAGAAAGAGATGGGCGATCTTCTCAGCGGTGTCACGGGGGCGGCGGCGCTGACCTTCGGCATCATTGCGTTAATCGTGGCTATCATCTTCCCGTGGATCGCGCCGCGGCTCGTGCAATTCCAAAGCGAATCATTGGATCTCTACATCACGTTCGGCCGTTTGGCCTTGCTGACGAACTTCTTGTTTGTCTTTGGGAATGCCTTCGGCCAATACCTCATCACCATTCAACGTTATTGGGTCTATGGCATTACACCAATGCTCTACACCCTCGGCACGATTATCGGAACCGTCTTTCTTTCGGGCCCGGAGCAATTTGGACAACTCGGTCCGATGGTCGGCACCGTTGGTGGGGCAGTTTTGTATGTTTTATTTCGCTTGGGCGCAGTCCTTTGGTCGGGTGTGCGATGGCGGCCCAGGTTTTGGCATCCTGATTTACCGGAGCTGATTCGGCTGATGATTCCGCGTATGGCAGCCTTAGGCGCGCTGCAATTCCAATTGCTACTTTTTGATAGCGTGGCCTCGGGACTTCCGCCTGGCTCGGTCACGATTAATGCCAATGCCCGAAACTTCCAGTCGGTCACCGTTGGAGTAGCCGGGATAGCGTTGGCGCAATCCGCCTTCTCACTCTTGAGTCAGTCAATCGCGCGCCGCGAACTCAATCGGTTTTGGATTTATTTGCGGCGCGGAATCGTCGTTCTTTTAGTCGTAACGATTCCCGGGGCCATTGCGCTCACACTTCTCGCGCCAGTAGCGGCCTGGCTCGTGCACCTTGAGCATCGGGTAGAAGTATTCCGCATCGCATTATTTCTCTACGCATTGAGCATTCCATTCGAAAGTATCAACCATCTCCTCCTGCGCGCATTTTACGCGGCGAAGGACAGCGTGTTGCCGGCGGCGTTTGGAGTGCTGAATGGTGCAACGGCCATCGGTGTGGCGTGGTTTTTACAACCGTACCTCGGTGTATATGCCTTACCACTTGGATTCACCGTGGGGCAGATTCTGGAGATGGTAGGACTGGCAAGCCTACTTCCCGCGACCGCGCTGCGGTGTATGAACGGCGAGAGTCATTTTCGATCTTTGTACAATAAATTAGTTCGGAAATCAGAGTTACCTGAAGAGGATAATCGAGAATCTATGCTTTAGCGAATTTGAAAGGAAGACAGCTCGGTAAACTTCACCTGTTCAGTCTTTATTTCGGTCACAGCGGCCAGATCCGGCCCTTCGCGGAGCCAAGCTTCGAGAAGTTCCAATTGAATTTCTGTCCCTTCGGCGTGCACTTCAACTGTGCCATCGGAGTTATTTTGAACCCAACCGGCAATGCCGAATTCGTCGGCCTTCTTTTTTGTCTCAGCCCGGTAGAATACCCCTTGAACGCGGCCGGAAATGACGTAACGACGGGCAAGGACGCGCATTATTTCTTTTTTACCTGCGTGAAGTCCAATTCCACCGGCGTCTCGCGATCGAAGATCAACACCAGCACGCTCAGTTTGCCTTTGTTCACGTCCACGCTGTCCACGGTGCCGTCGTAGTTCTTAAACGGCCCGTCAATGATGACCACCAGATCACCGATCTGGAAGTCGCTCTTAAACTTCGCTTCCTGTTCGCCTACGCGCCGTTCAATCACGCCGAATTCTTCGGGCGTGACCGGAACAGGAATGTTGCCGGAGCCGACGAAGCCGGTGACATTCGGCGTATTTCGGACGAGATACCAGCTTTCGTCTGTCACAACCATGTCAACCAAGACGTAGCCCGGAAAGAGCTTGCGCTCTTCCTCGATCGGCTCGCCTTTGCGGAAGGTCAATTGTTTCTCCTTGGGCACGCGAACATCAAAGATGTAGTCGCCCATGCCGAAGGTTTCGATGCGCTGAAGCAACGCTTCGCGCACGCTGTCCTCATACCCTGAGTAGGTATGCACCACATACCAATTCCGGCCGGCACTGGGGTCCTGTTTTCCCATTCGCATTATACGAAGGCGACTAACTGGAGAAGCGCCTGAATCAGCAGCGACAGCAGATAATCGAGCAAGCCGAACACCGCGGCGGCCACCAACGTGAAGCCGACGGTAATGAGCGCCAAGCGAACCGCTTGCTGGCGGGTGGGCCAGCGAACTTGCCGCAATTCAGCGACTGATTCGTTGATGTAGGTGATGATTGCGTTCATCGCGGTGGTCTTAAAAATCCCCGCGGACGGGGCTTGTGTTTAGTATATCGGTTGCCAAGGGTAATGCAAGAAAAAGCATCAATTCTGGCAGCTGCAATTGATGAAACAGGCTTCAACAAAGTAACTGAAAATGGCACCATATAAATTGGAATGACTACTGTGGTAATCAACTAATTGGCCGCATGCTTCTGCCACGGGAAGAGTCATCAATTCCGCAAAGTCATGGACAGTTGGGCTGCCGTATCGGATGTAGCTGGCATTCTCCCAATCTCCATGAATCGCGAATAGACTAATGCCTTCCTCTTTAGCTAGATCTTTGACGTCTTCCGCAATATCAACATCCTGAGAGATAAACGGATCTGCAATGCTGCCACCGTGGGGTAATTGGTCGCCTATGAGAAACATGATCCGGGTGGCTCCGGGATTCCACTTGTTTCTATGTTTTTGCATGGCGCGCCGGGCTCCCAACCCCCATGCCTCGCTTTCCGCCACGCCTGTGCACCCAGGGTAATCATTGCAGCTGAGACTACATGCTGCACTAGTATTACCAACCCGGCCGCAGTCTCTTGGGCAATTCCCATCGGTTGCCCAATCTTGGAAGTATAAATTATTCGATTTACAAAAGTTTGGTTTGCCGACGGCTGCCAACTTTTCATCCAGGC
>DATDTQ010000119.1:0-7485 GCA_035290765.1 Candidatus Peribacteraceae bacterium | reverse complement strand
CCCATAACAGAACCTAATTTTTTCCCAGTCGCTATAACCTCTCCTCCCCGAGAAGCAACCCACTTGCCCGCGTGAGACTTTTTGAAGCGCATGAGGCACTAATTATACTCTAATAATTAATATGTAAACTGCTTTAATTGGTTAATCCGCCCGTGACATATATTGCCCACTTTCCGTATTCACTCTAATTTTATCACCTTCATTAATGAAGAGTGGAACGTTCACCGTGACACCTGATTCTAATGTTGCCGGTTTGTTCCCGCCTTGCGCCGTATCCCCTTTCACGCCCGGGATCGTTTCCGTGACTTTCAGTTCGACGACCGATGGCAAATTGATGCCGATTGGTTTCTCATCGAACATATGTGCATCACATTCTTGGCCATCAACCAAATACTTTGCCACATCGCCCAGTGTTTCTTCTTCCAAAGCAAACTGATCATAGGAGGTGAGGTCCATGAAGTTGTAGCCCGTATCGTCTTTGTAAAGGTATTGAACCCGCCGGAACGCTAAGTCCG
Source organism: Candidatus Peribacteraceae bacterium (assembly GCA_035290765.1). Lineage (GTDB taxonomy): Bacteria > Patescibacteriota > Gracilibacteria > Peribacterales > Peribacteraceae > DATDTQ01. Next base: position 6,970 of record DATDTQ010000119.1, on the reverse strand, counting down.
CCGGTTCAAATTTATCGCTGCCCTGAAATGTCTTTTGCAGTACCACACCTGTCCGCAAATTCTTCATTTTCGTGGCCATCACGCCCGCCTGGCGGCCTGATTTGCTGAATTGCGACCAGGTAATGAGGTACGGATCGCCATCGAGGACGACCGCCCGTCCCGGCTTGAGCTCAGCAAGGGTGTACATGTAAGAATGTTAATGAGACTTCAGAGGTTATGCAAAAACAATCGGGGTATTTCGTATGTGGTATGTCGTATGTAGTATCACGTGAAAAAGATACTACATACTACATTCTTCATACCACATACTTATTAAAGTGAGGTTCCTGTCGCCGTTTCGGGTGCCTGTTCGACATACGTTTCCCCCGCTCGCTGCCAGCGTAAGCGGGCAATTTCGCGGCGAACCGTGTCACTGAGCTGCGATTGAGCCGGCAAAAGTGCGTGAAGTCCGCGGAGAACGCTGCCTTCATCAATCGAATCGCGCACGCTGATTAATTCAAGTTGCAACTGATTCAGACGCGAGCGCGGCATGCGGTAACTGTAAATGCGATCGTATATTTGCTCCGCTAACTGAGCGATTTGCGCCTCGGAAAGGACCGATGTGTACACCACCGGGTCTTCTCCCGGAACCAAAGCCGCAATTTCCTCGAGCACGCTCTTATCAATCGCCCCAACCGCATCACTATTTTCAGTGACAGCTGTTGCGAAGCGCTCCAGCAGCGCTTTCGCTTCTTTCCGCAGGGCTGGCGGGACGGCAGAATCTTCCTCTTCTACCATCGCGACGTACGCACGCAGCTGCGACCAGCTTTGTTGGAGTGTTGTTGCATCGCCATTTGCCACCGCGTCGTTCAACGTCAGCAGCGAATCAACGAAGAACATGGCTTGCAGCTCCTCTTCACTCATCTGCGTTCCCTCTGGTAGCTGGGCCATTGTTTCAACCACTGTCTTCTTGAGCACGTAACTCTCGTCATCTGGCTGAAGAGCAGTCACATCGGCGATTGCCTCGGTCAGAGACTGACGGATGAGGAACTGGGCGACTGTACTGTGGCTTCCGCTCTCGGCCGCGAGATCTAAGAGGGCTGTCCGGTACATCGCGAGCGACTGGCTCACATCTGCGCCGCTCCCGGCGCCCGTGAGAAGCATGGCAGCGGCTTCGTTGAGGCGTTCATTCGCCAGGTCCAACTTCTTCTGTACGCGGTCTTCCGCGTTAAAGGTCAGAAATACATCAACCTCTTCGGCAATTCGTTTGACCGGATAGAGCGTTGAGGTTGGCAAAATGCCGGCTGAAGCCGCGCGCCTCTCCTTTTGCTGCAAAGCAATCTGACGGCGGTGCACTGCGTCCTTTCGCAAGTTCTCGGTGGACCAGGTGGCTTCGTTCTCCAAAGCCGGGATGCTGGTTACAGTCGGCTCCGTCCCATCAAGAAGCGAACGTTCACCGGCCACAAGCAAAATGTATGTACCTTGATGCACAATATCTGCGTGGCGATCCCACACTGAAATTTCTGTTCCCTCTTCAGTGGTATTCGCAGACACACTGCCTTCATGAACGGTAAAGGCTCCCGACGGCAGAGCAACAGTCAGACCACGCACAGAGTTTGGCAGCAGCCCCTGTATCCAGATGCGACCGCTTTGGAGTGTAAAAGCCGGCAATACTTCCGGTGCGGGCTCGAGGAGTTCACTTGTATCCTTCGTTACGACAGTTGTGGCGTTATCCAAGCGCAGCACAGCATCATCGCGGTACACGATGCTGGCCTGACCTTGAGCTGTGCGGATGGAAACACCTGCTTCCAAAACCATTTCATCATTAATCGCTAACCATTCGACGCCGTCGTGTGAAATCTCGACAGTGCCGGCTGTGGGAACGAGTATGACATGTGAAACTGCGACTGTAGTCCCAGTTAAAAAGATCGCCGGGCTAGATGTAATAACGATGGCGGCCGCAACGGTGGCGGCCACCCATTTGAATCGCTCGGAAGTGTACGCCGGTTGAGGCGTACTCGCCAAGCGTGCTTGCATTGTGGCACTGAGCTCCTGCCGCTTCGCGCCACGGAGCGTCAGAAACTCGCGCAGTTGCGTCAGGAGTGATCCTGTTCGGAGGACGCCGATGCGTGAAACGATGCGCCGCCAAATCGCCTCTTTGGCGCCCGCTGGAATATCGAAGAGATCCCCTGCCCGCAGCGAGTGCGGCTCACCGATCCGCAGTGCGATGCGCTGCTCTATCTGCAGCCGTTTTCCGGCAGTTGGGGTCAAGATTTTGTGCAGCCGCTTCATCAGAGGGTCTAGTGCCATGTTTTGCTGTTGTTTAAACGGAAAAGCAGCCGTTTCGTTACACATTTTCCCAACGCTTTTAGGGGCTTTCTTACTCACGCATGTCGGGGGGGAGCGATTCTTCGAGCTTTTTGAGAGCGCGGAATTTAAGCGTGCGAACTGATCCTTCCGTGGTATGAAGCACACGGGCCACCTCACTGTGTGGCAAGTCCGCCATGTACGAAAGTTGTAACACCTCGCGGTAGCGCCGCGGCAGCCGCTGCATGGCGCCGCGCATTGTCGTGAGAAGATGCTGGCGCTTGATCTTGGCTTCGGCGCGATTCAGTTCGTCGTCGTCGGGCACATCGTCCGGCACTTCTTCCCAGCCTTTATGTGTTCGATACACGTCAACAATATGATGGCGCGCGATCCGGAAGAGCCATGCCCCAAACGGAACCCCTTTGCGCGGACGGTACGTGTGCAACTTCTCCCAAATTTTTACAAAGATATCGGCGCAGACATCCTCCACTGTTTCCGGCGGCAGGCGAAACGCCGTGTAGCGATACACGGAGTCGAAGTAATGGTCATACATTTTGGCGAAGGCGTCAGTATCGCCTCGCTGTGCCTTTTTAACCAAGTCCAGTACTTGCGTGTCTGTCAGAGGCATTGAGAAAATAGCATACCTAAATTTTGGCTTGAATACAGGAAAAGATGGCTGTTCTGTCAAATCGAAACAACCTGAAACAGGCTCTGCATAAAAGATGCAGAGCCTGAGTCGTCCTCCTTTCTTTGGAAAACGCTATTTATCACTCACGGGCCCAACTGCGGAGCTCAAAGAACCACAAGTAGATTTGGCACAGTGCAGCCAAAGCAACTGGGGCGGCCCACAAGTACAAGTCTGTGGCCATGAAGAGGGTTGCAGCCAAGATCCACGCGACTACCTTCACTTTGTAGGCAATCGTCGCGCGCAGACATTCCAAGATGTTTTGGCGGTAGAATGTCCACTCCGAACCATTCTGTGGAAAATTTCCACATCGTGCGAAGTGACACAAGAATCCCACTTCACTGATCACAAGGTCGATCAGCACAAACGACAATATGGTGAGCATTTTTCTCTCCCAAAATGTGAAAGGAACAAACGACTTGTTTACTTTACATAAAATTCAAAATATGTCAATCATTCCCATTCTATGGTAGCTGGAGGTTTACTGGTGAGATCCAGGAAAACCAGATCGATGCCCGGCAGCGCTTTGATGCGCTCCGTCATTTTCCTAAGTACCTTCGGTGGTAAATGAACCGCGTTCGCGGTCATGGCGTCCATGGAAGCAATTGGCCGGAGGACAATCGATTCTTCTCCTGGTTTCGCGCCACACGGCAAAAGCACCACCGGAAATTGCCAGATGACATCGTAGAGTCCGGCTTCGGTCATTTCCTCGAGTACGATGGCATCCGCCTCTCGCAGAAGATCAGCGCGCTCGCGCATGACGGTACCAGGTGTGAAGCTGATTGATGTGACTTCTGCTTGCGACGTGCACAAAAGCACGCGGCTGAATTCCGGCATCGTATTGGGAATTGAAACGGCTAAATCCCAATACGCTTCCGGCGGATCAAAAGGATCCTTGGCAAAAAGTGCAACAGCTTGACGATACGTTCTTCCGTCACCTTGCACTCCGACAGACTTCACCGGCAGCACTGCATGTGGAACTGAGATGCTGACGGCTGAAGGCTGAAGGCTAACAGGCTCGTCTGCGCAGAGAATGCGAACTCCCAATCCCGGCCCGGGAAACGGATGCCGCCAGACGAAGTCATGCGGCAAACCAAGCTCTTCACCCAGCTGACGAACTTCATCCTTATAGAGATCTTTCAGCGGCTCAATCACGAGACCTTGCTCGATCATTGTTTGCACCGCTTCCACACGATTATGGTGTGTTTTGATCTTATCCGCGTGCTTCGTTGCCCCAGTTTCAATCGTATCCGGATAAATTGTTCCTTGTCCTAATATCCAATCGGGCTGACGGCTGAAGGCTGAAGGCTGAGAGCTTGTCAGTCCCATCCTTTCACTCACCCGCCTCTGTACATCGAGAAACGTATCTCCAATGATTTCACGTTTCTTTTCTGGCTCGGTAACACCTTTTAAGTTTTTGAAAAATTCTTCCGACGCATCTTCAAGATGTAAATTTGTAATACCAAGCGCATCGAATGCGTCTTTCACTTCGGCCGCTTCATTCTTACGCATGAGACCATGGTCAACGAGCAATCCCTGGACGCGGCCGGGGCCAAGAAGTTTATTGAGAAGCACAAATGCGACCGATGAATCGACTCCACCGGATACGAGCATGAAAACGCTGCGGTCACCGACCTCGCGCTTGATTTCTTCGGCGATACGGTCGGCGTAACCATGAATGTCCCATGGCGTTGGTTCACACAGTGAGATAAATTGCTGCAGAATTGCTTCCCCATGTTCTGTATGCGTCACTTCGGGATGAAATTGCACCGCAAAAAACTTTCGCCTCTCATCTGCAAACGCAGCGTTCATACACGCCTGCGAGGTAGCGATTTGTTTGAAGCCCGGCGGCAACTTCTTCGCCTCGTCGCCATGCGACATCCAAACCACAAATTCATCGACGCCAAGTCCACCTAGTAAATCCCCGCCGCCGTTAACGAGCGCAATCTCGGTGCGGCCGTACTCCTTGGTTGTTCCCTGCTTCACTTCACCGCCGAGCGCTTGCGTCATCCACTGCAGCCCGTAACAAATTCCGAGAAGCGGCACGCCCAGATCGAAAATATTTTTATCCGCTTGCGGACTTTGCGGATCGTAAACGCTCTGCGGTCCGCCAGAGAGAATGATACCCGCGGCGTCCTGCAATTCCCCGGCTGGCGTCTCGGCCGGCCGAATGACGCTGTGTGCGCCCAGGCGCCGCACGCGACTACCGATCAGGTGGGCATATTGGCCTCCGAAATCCAAAATGACGATGCTGCGGGGGGCTTCCATGGGCGTAGCATACCGGAGCCACTTAGAGAGACCATTGATTGACTTTAAGAGGAAAAAGTCGCAAAATCGCTATCCTTTTATGCCGCCAAGTCAATTTCCAAAACTGGCCAGCAAGAAAGACGCAGAGGGTAAGTCGATAAAAGATCCAAATGTGTGGAAGGATCGTTGCGCCACTATTCAGAGCATCTATCAAAACGACGCCAGAGTGAGTGCGCTCGAAGTTCTAAAAACACCCACAGAGGTTGATAATGTTACTCAAGCACGGAATAACATTCGCGGTTTGGTCGCGGGTCTCGTCAGGACGCCTGACATGAGCGATAAAGCCCTCGGTGCCAAAGTAAAACGCCTCATGGAACAAACAATCGTCGGAAAACTAAAAGAAGGAGACCCCACTCTCAACGAAATATATGCTGCAATTGAGGTGCAATTAGCCAAGCAAAAGATTCCGCCAGAAAAAATGGCTGTCCTCGCTGATCATCTTCGACGACACAAAGAAACAGTGGCTTATGCATCCATTGCGAGTGGTCGGTTACCAGTGTCAAAAACAAAACCAGCTAAAGGCCCACCAAATCCGCGTCAATCGTCTGTCAAACCAGCTAGCGAATCTAAAAAGGGGTCTTTTTTGGATGAGGGTGTAAGCAAACCGCCTTCAGAAGCTGAATTCGACGATTTTTTTACACAAATTGAAACTGATCCAAAACAATCAGGGCCAATGCCCGACTTTGTGGAGGAACCCCTGCCTGAAGAACCAGTTGATCTTTCCTCACAGCCCGAGCCTACTAAGACTGAGACAAAAACCAAAAAAGGTTGGTGGCCAAGCTGGCTAAAAATTAATCTTGGCAGAAAAAAGAGCAAGTCAAAAACAATTGCAGAAGCCGGTGGAACGTTGCCAACGAAGACACTCCCAAAAAATTCCGCTGAAGCCGCCAACCAAGCCCTTGGTGGTACAGGCGCCAAGCGGCAACAAATGCACTGAGCTACAAACGCGCCCGTAGTTGTGTTGTTGTCGCGGCCAGAATCCAGATTGAATACGCCACCGCGCTGTCTTCCCACGCGTGGAGAAACAGCGCGGCCAGGCTGATGCCGAGCATCGCTAAAAAGATTCCTTCAGCCAGCCCGGCGTAGCTCTCGGAGCGAAGACGGCTGGCAGCTCGGAGTTTTGACAAGACCAAGAGGATCAAGCCAACAAAAAGCGCCATCCCTATCCAACCCAGCTCCACACCAATCTGCAGATACCAGTTTTCCGGCAAGAACGGACAATTACATTCCCTATCAAGAGGTTGTACTTGCTCATCGCCGGCAAAGACACAAAGGTCAGGTCGATCGGCGGCCCAACTGGTATCCGCGCCGGCCGGCACCGAAACACACACGTCGCTGACGCGGTTGCTCGCCGGCCCGGCGGTGCCGAGGCCCGTGCCCCATGGCTGCTCGATCATTCTTTGAATTGCGGCCAGTGGTCGGGCCATATGATCACGAGAAGATGCAAAACGCAAAATGAGAGACGGTTCCCAGACCGTGATGATGACCAGAGCGACGACGATAATTCCACCCGCGCTGACGATATGGTGACGCGGGAATTTTTGGGAGAGATGCGTCCGAAGGGAAATAAACGTGATCACTGCCGCCGCAATCCACGCCGCCCGTGAAAAGCTCAGCGCCAGCGCGACACCAATGAGAAGAGTCATGGCCGCGCGATGTGCATCGGGACGGCGGAGTGTGAAAAGCAACGCT
>DATDTQ010000118.1:0-2305 GCA_035290765.1 Candidatus Peribacteraceae bacterium | reverse complement strand
CCTCCAACAGGTTTTCGAAATACTCCTTATTGAAGAAGGCGCCATTCTTCAGCCGTTCCTTGTCGAGTACGTAACCGCGAATGGCGAAATCGCGCAAAACCCCCGTGGCCCACTGGCGGAACTGGATGGCACGGGCAGAGTTCACTCGGAAGCCCACGGCAATGATGGCGTCAAGGTTGTAGAACAGCGTCGAGTAATCCTTGCCATCCTCGGCAGTATGTCGGAAATCCCGACACACTGCTTTTTCATCCAGCTCTCCGGCCTCGAAGATATTCTTCAGATGCTCGGTGATGGTGCTCCGGCCCTTGTCGAAAAGCTCGCTGATCAACTTCTGCGTGAGCCAGACAGTTTCCTCCGCCACGCGGACCTCGATCCCATCCCCCCCCGCCTGCCGGGTGAAAATCAGAAATTCGGCGGTGCTGTTGCGAATCTGGAGCTTGTTTTCTTTTTTCATGGCGTTGCTCCTATAAGCCCTCACCAAAACGCCTTTGGGAGTTTTCATTTCTTTTCAATACCTTCGCCGCGTACCTGGCACGGGCGTGTAGGTGTGTTTCGTGGCCGACTGACGCTTGGTTTCTTCAACTCTCGCAATCGCTGCTTATAATCGCACTGCCGTTCACCGAAAGTACTGGGACAGTCGCACCAAGGCAGAGCTTCTTCATAACAGGTAATGAAGCTGGATTCCTCTGCTCCCTTCACGACGGCACTAAACCCTGATACTGCTTCGTTGGCAAGTTCCGGTTCGAGCGGACTGCTTCGGGCGCGGAAACGACTGGCAAATTTCGCTTCAATCGTGGAGCGGTTCGTTCGGGCAAGACTGTCAGCAAGTAGGGGAAACAATCCGGCCCTGTCCAGCGACGGCGACTCGAAGAGCGATACCGCATGGTCATAGCGAAAGGGCTTCTTGTCGGAATCCCAGCGCAGTTCTACGCGGCCTTTTGACCCGCCGCCCGGATGGTCAAATCGTTCGACAGGCGGCGTCACGAGCAACAAACGATGACCAAGCTGCCCACCTTGGACGAATGCCAACCGGTCGCCGTTGCGAATCTGACAGTTCTTCGGATGTAGCAAGTTTTTTCCGTGGCATCCCGTGCAACCGAAACTGCCAAACTCCCAGAATGGATCGGTGCGCGGGTCATTCTTCCGAGGCCGCCGCAGCATGACGATGAACAGACGGCCACTCATACAGGATTATTCTCCGCGACCAGTTCTGGTTTCTGCGCAAGAAACCACTGGTAGAATTTTGCGGTGTTCAGAAATGCGGGCAGACGGACGCTTCGGTGGATGTAACCGTCCTTGATGTCGAGACCACCCCAAGTATCCAGCAGATCATTGCGCACGCGATAGACCCGGTCACGCAACTCGCCGATGGGAATGCAACGCCGTAATCGGCCCGAGACGCCGGGTTTCGCACGCACAACAATGTCACCGTCGCCCGGCACGCGGCGCGTGTGCGCGTTCTCAGCCCAGCGCGATTGCGGTATGAACTTGGCCGGGACAATTTCCTCGACCACATACAATCCGATGAGCGCGTAGATGAGCGGCCGCGCCGGACCGTCCACCGGACGCAGGGCGGCAAAGAACGCCAACAAGTCGCCGGCGGTTAGCAGTGAGGCGATGCGTTTACCGCGCTGGCCTTGGTCGCCGTAGGTCAGTTGGTCGAAATCAGGATCAAGGTGTGTCGGTTGGCCAAGCAGCGGGGGGGGCAACTGCTCACCAAAGCGCTTCACCACAGGAATGAACTCATCGTAGCGGCGGGCCATGCCGTCGCGTAGCGGTTTGGTGTCGGTGATGGTGACGTAGGCAAACTCGCCTGATGCCAACCGCATCGGCGCGTTCCAGCAGCCGTCGGTTGAATCAACGCCAACTCTGACGAGCAATCCGTTCACTTCTTCCCTCCCCTTTTCCGTTTAGGCAGTGTCGGCAATCGTTTGATGGCCTTGTCAAAATCACCTCCAGCTTGGTCGGCTTGCTTTATCTGTTTGCGGTAAAACTTACCATATTCCGCTTCAGCAAGTTCCTTGGCCATCTCGTGGGAGATTTTCCCCGCATGATTCAAAATGGCGCGGTCGTTCAAGGTCAGAAAGCCATTGAGCTTGGCGATCCAGGTCGAGGGCGAACCCCTTGACGATAAACTCGTGGAGCTTTTGCGTGGCCCAGATGCGAAAGCGGGTCGCGACGGCGCTTTTGACGCGGTAGCCAACGGAGATGATGGCGTCGAGGTTGTAGAAATCGACCCGTCGCTGGACCGGACGTACGCCCTCTTGGCGAACTGACAAGAATTCCTTGTGAGTTGCCCCGCGCT
>DATDTQ010000117.1:0-3563 GCA_035290765.1 Candidatus Peribacteraceae bacterium | reverse complement strand
CCGCCCCGAGGCGGAGGCCCGCCAGGTAGAGTTCCGCTTCTTTTTCATCTAAACCGGCCGCACGGACGGTTTGGAGCAGGCCGGTTTTGCTCACGGGCAATTTGAGAAAACCATCGTCTGTATTTTACACAAGTTGTAATTTTTTTCAACAATTTAGCCACCAACTTCAGCGCGGCATTGTTCTTTTCCATTCCCCTGCTCATTCGCGGCGTTCTTATGGCAAACAATTGGTTGCGCCGACGATGTTGGCGATTGATCCCTCGACAAACATCTCCATACTCCACCCATGAGCCATTCGGAAGGTGGCCCCGATCAGATCGAGGAAGTCTTCCTCCGCATCCCACAGTCGGAAGAATTCGCGGATGATGAAGAAGTGCAAGGCCTGCGGACCGACGTCGCTCACAACGTCGACCAAGTTATCCCGATGACCGCCGTGTCCTCGCGCACCATGAAACCTTTAGTCGCTTAATTCTCTTCTATGAACCACTCTGAACAGCCAACTGCGAACAAATGGTACCGTCTCTCCGACGGCCTCATGGACTATAACGATGGCCCCATTGACCAGCAGGAAGTTATTCAAGTCCTCACTGAGGACGGTAAAACTCGCGAACAGATCGCACTCATTCTGATGCAGAGCGAAAATGGTCCGGTCACGCTGCAAGACCGTGATGGTCAATTCATACTGGAAACCATCCCAGCTCCTGAGTCAGTGGAGATCGCTGCTTAATTCGTCTTTTCCCCCTCTTTCCCATGCGCTTCAGCAACCCCGACCTTGATTGCCTTCGGTTCCACACTGAAATCAACGGTGATGTGAAAAAGGATTGCCCGACGCCCGTCGTCGAGCGAATTTTTGGGGAGACTGATCTGACACAGCAGGACATCGGCCATCTCTTGTTTGGAAAAGAAGAAGTACGCACTGTCATCTTGGATGATGGAACCGTTATTTCTTGTAGCAATGCTTCGGCCACGACTGAAAAAGAGTTGCAGGGAAAATTTGTCCGATGCGATGACGGCAGGCTCATACCGTTGGACGAAGCCGCAAACGAAATTTACGCTCTCGTTGCACCCGTGAGTCAGCGGTTCCCGGCCGATACAGAAATGAAAGAGATGACCAGACTGAGTCTCAAACAACGATTGATTCATAGGGAAGAGATTTGGTTTATGGGCCAGATGTATCAACTTGAGCCGGAGCCAGAAAGTCAGGCGCAAGCAGCGTAGAAGCTGCTTCTGCACCTGAAGAGTCCCTGCTATTCTCAGAGCCATGAGCTGGGCTGATCCGTTGGCTGATGAGATAGCGGCACGCTTTGCCGCCGACATCAAAGCGGGCCAGCCGCTTTTGATTCGCGATGAAAAAACGCTTTCGGGGCGAGTTCATATCGGGTCACTCCGCGGGATAGTGATCCATGGACTGATTGCCCAAGTGTTACAGGAACGAGGCATTGATGCGCACTTCCGGTTTGAAATGAACGATTTTGACCCGATGGATGGTTTACCCGTGTATCTCGATGCAGCGACGTACAAGCCGCACATGGGCAAGCCTCTGTACACAGTGCCTTCGCCTGATTCGAGTGCGCCGAACTATCCGGAATTCTTTGGGCAGGAACTGGCCGGCGTGGTGAGTGCACTCGGTTTACCGATTGAGTACTACCGACTGCGTCCGCTCTACCAGGAAGGAAAATTTAACGAGGTGATCCGGATAGCGCTCGATAATGCTGCCGCCATCCGCAAGATTTATCTGGAGGTGAGCGGCGGCGGTAAACCTGATGACTGGTATCCACTCAGTGTTGTCTGTGAGAACTGCGGGAAGATCGGCACCACGCAAGTAACCAAGTGGGATGGAGAAAAGGTCACGTATACCTGTAAGCCCGACATGGTGACATGGGCCCAAGGCTGCGGCCACCAAGGCACGGTGTCGCCGTTCGATGGCCACGCAAAACTGCCGTGGAAAGTGGAATGGCCGGCCAAATGGCACGTCTTGGGCGTTCACATCGAAGGCGCGGGCAAAGACCACAACGCGGCCGGCGGCTCGCGTGAGATTGGCCGGCGGATTGCCGAAGAGATTTTTAAATCACCGGAACCGTTCAACGTGCCCTACGAATTCTTCAACCTGGCCGGCAAGAAGATGAGTTCGAGCAAAGGCCTTGGCGCTTCGTCCAAGGAAATTGCCGATCTGCTGCCACCGAAATTGTTGAAGCTGCTGATGATTCGCAAGCAACCCAACCAGCCGATTGATTTCAATCCGGAAGGCAATACGATTCCGACGCTCTTCGATGAATATGACCGCCTTGCCGATCATTACTTCAAGCGTCACTCCGAACCGTTCGCCGGTTTTGCGCGGACGTTTCAGTTGAGCCAGATTGATGCGAGGAAGCCGCCTACAGATCTGTGGGAGATGCGCTTCTCGGTTCTAAGTTTCGTAGTGCAAATGCCGCACCTGAATCTTCAGACCGAAGCGGAAAATTTGAAAGGTGGAAAGCTGACGGCCGACGAGCAAAAAGAAGTGGAGGAACGCGCGCACTACGTGCGCCAGTGGCTCAGTAATTTTGCGGATGCCAGTTTCAAATTTGAAATTCTGAAAACCGCCCCAACGCTCGAACTTGCCGCTGATCAGAAACAAGCGCTCGCCGCTTTGCGGACGGCGCTTTCGGACGCCAAGCTTCCCTGGGAAGGCGCGAAGATTCACGAAGCAATTCACGCCGTCAAAGCCGCCGAAGGGATTGAGCCGAAGCGGCTCTTCCAGCCGCTGTATCAGCTGTTTTTGGGCCGAACGAGCGGCCCCCAGATTGGCTGGTTTTTGAGTACAATGGATAGGCAATTCGTAATTGAGCGTACAGCTGCCGTTGCTTGAGCTTTGAGCACAATTACGTGGCTGGCTCGCCGCGGGGGGCATGCATCACCACCTTTGTCATCCTGAGCGGAGTCGAAGGAGACAAAGGTGGCAAAGTGGTAACATGCATTCGATGGAACTCCTCCAGCACGCCACCTACGGCCATCTGCTTCCTGCTGCGCATGGGCTACTTGAAACCCATGCCAAGCAGACTAAGGCTCATTTGATCGCCACCGGTGCCGCGATGGCGGCCCTCGCCGCTCGCCTCGGCGGGGATGCCGACACCTGGCGCGTCGCCGGTATGCTGCACGATCTTGATTGGGACAGCTTGGACAAAGACTGGGAGCGCCACTGTGGCGAGGAACTCGCGGCGATGCTAAAGACGATTGATGCGCCGGAGCAACTGCTCGGCGACATTCGCGCGCACTACGCGCACCGCTTTGGCGCGCTCTATCCGCTCGATACGATGCTGCGTAAATGTCTCTACTGCACGGACGAACTCACCGGCTTCATCATTGCCGTCACGCTGGTTCGACCCAGTAAGAAAATTGCGGATGTGGAAGTGAAGAGTGTGACCAAAAAGATGAAAGATAAAACCTTTGCCGCGCAGGTTGACCGCGAGCAGATCAAAAAGTGTGAAGAATTGCTGGAAATTCCACTTGATGAATTTGTCGGGCTGACGCTTGAGGCGATGAAGAGTGTCGCAAGCGAGATCGGTCTCTGATGATTTTTAGAA
>DATDTQ010000116.1:0-3649 GCA_035290765.1 Candidatus Peribacteraceae bacterium | reverse complement strand
CATCGCCAAAGAGTCAATCGTCACATTGAGTCCGGGAGGGCGAGCCCGCGTCCTCATCGCGCTGTTCTCGGCGCTCCAGAAGAACGTCATCGTCCTCGACGAACCGACGAACCATCTGGATCTTGAGGCGATGGATGCCCTTGAAAGTGCCCTTGAATTCTACCAGGGCACAATCATCATCGTCTCCCACGACCGCTATTTTTTAGAGAAAATGCGGCTGGATACGCTGGTGGAGCTGGTGGACGGGCATCTCCAGAAGATTGAAGACTTTGCCGGCTATCTTCGTCAGGCTGAAGAACGGGCAAAACGCCTCATGCACACGAATCCCTCAGGGTAACTCCGAGGGATTTTTTCTTTCCGCTTGCAAGATGAAGTGAAGGAGAGGGGAGATTCATGGGAATGGCGTCTCGGCAATCTATCCACAGGGATTGCGGAGCCTGTCCCGAACCCAGGAGATTGCTTCCCCTGCCCTTCGCGAAGGGCAGGGTTGCAATGACGGAGCGAGGGATCTGTTCACACCTCCTCGCAATGACATAGAAAAGCGATCTTTGGTATAATGACCCTGCGCGTTATGGAAGGACCAGCCCTCAAGCCGCGTTCGAGCCTCTCTCCAGAACAAAAGGCTGCTTTTGTTCTTTTGCTGTTCTTGGGGCTCGCGGGAATCCTTCTTGGTTTCCGATCGTTCGGTGCAAGCCTGCGCCGGCCGTTTGAAGAACAGATCGCACGAACAGCAGGTACATATGTGAGTCAGGAACAAAGAGATGCCGAAGAGTTGGCGGCGCTCAAAACACGCGATTCCGATGCCGACGGCCTCACCGACTACGATGAACAGTTCGTGTACAAGACGAGCGCGTTCCTCGCCGATTCCGATTCCGACAGTTTTGATGACAAGATGGAGATCTTTTCCGGCAATGATCCGAACTGCCCCCAAGGTAAAACCTGCGGGGGGACGGTTCAGAGCTCCGATGCGAGCGCTGATGTCACGCCCCAGCCGAGTCTTGAGCCCGCCTCGGGTCCGGCGCCGTCCGCCACCGCCGTGCCATCCGTCGCGTCCTTGCTCGGCGGCGGCATGTTCCAAAGCGAACAGGATCTCGCTGATTTTCTCCTCGCCATGCCGGTCGAGGAGATCCGCGCCTACTTGAAACAGTCGGGATTGCCAGAAGAGGATTTGAACAAACTGTCGGACGAGGATTTGAAAAAAGTGTTTGCCGAGGCCATCCAGACCGCCCTGAAGGAAGGGCAGTTTAAAGAAATCTTAGCTCCGAAGCCGTAGGCTACGAGCGCGCTATGCGATTTTCACCGCTGTCACGCAGAGTTATGGCCGGGGCCGTTCTTGGGGGGATCGGCTGTTTGGCGTTTTTGTCGCTCCTTCCTTTGCACCCTGTTTCAGCTCAGAGTCAAGCCGCCGGGGCCGCGGAACTTTCCAACCAGGCAGCGCGTATGGTTTGTCTACGTACCGGACCGATTCCATCCGTCTGTCCACCAGATGCTATTGCGGAGGCTCAAAGAATCATTGATGAAAAGATAGCGCAACCCTCTCTGAGTATTGCGGTAGCCACCGCAATCATCAATACGCTGTCGTATATCGGCAATCGTGCTGCCTATGAATCGGCCGTCTGGATTGCAAGCGGAGGAAAGGGCCAAGCGGCGTTAACGCATGATACGAATGCGAAAGAAACTTTGGAAAAATTTGGATGGGATGTCGCCGGGGAACTCGTGGGGAATTTAGGGTCGATCTCAGAGACGCAATTCGGATCTGCGTGGGGACTTTGCAAACCGCCAGATTGGTTGGCGTTTTCTTTGTCAGCTGGAATCCAGCAGGCTTATCAACCTTCCCCGCCAAAATGTGACTTGAAAAGCATGGGCGAAGGGTGGTCTTCATTCGTGAGCTCTATCGTTCAATCTTCAGAAAATCCAACGCAGGAAATTCTAAAGGCCGCGGCTGCGAACTTTAAGCCAGGACAAAATGAATTGAGTATCGCGGTCGGTTTGAACAATAGCCTGTACGATAAGATCAACAAGAGTCAATCCGCCGGGGCGTTGGATTTGGTGATGGGCGGGTCGTACAAACCTGTTACAGATTTGGTGACCGGCAGCGTGACGACGCCTTCCAGCCTCGTCCGCAGGTATGTTGAGAATGAATTTGTTGAAGAGACAAAAGTTAAAAAAGACAGGAAAACCACGACCGATTTCATCATGGACAACCTGGAGGATATAGGTTGGCCGTTGCTCGTAGCTGCCGGACAGACATTCACAAATACACTGCTTTCTTCAACATTAACCATGCTCCAAGAAGGCATTTTTAAACCCAATCCTGATTTTGTCGACCCGTTTTCTTCATCGGCGTCTACGTCCGTCGGGGTTGCGCAGGCGCGACAACAGTATGCCGGCCTTTTGGCAAGCAATCCGATTAGCGCTTCAAGCTACAGCGTCCTGTCGGATTTCGTCGTCTGTCCCATTGGGAACATTTTGGTCCGAGGCATTAATAATTGCGTCATGGACCAAGGTTTTTATTCTGCTGCAACCCGCTCGAGTGGTGCCTCTCTCACCGTACAACAGGCGATTAAGGACGAGTTCCTTGATGCAGGCCTGCCGCTCATTCCTCCAACAGACGTTGCCCGCAACCAGGATCCGCTCTGTTATACATACGGATACTGCTATGGGAATTTAGTGAAACTTCGCAAGGCGCGCATTATCCCGGTTGGTTGGGAATTGGCGGCCGCGAAGAATGATCCATCGAACCCGGCTAAGCTAGGGGATATTATTGACGGCTTCACAAAATGCAACAGCGTGGGCGCGGCCGATGAGGAAGGGGAGAATAAATGGTGCCATCTTATTGATCCGAATTGGGTCCTGAAATATCCGGAAACGCAGTGCCGTGCCATTGTGAACGGGGAAATCCTTTCCACGTTATCTGGCGGAGCACGGGCGGCTATTTGCGTGGACACGCCGAGCTGTGTTGCCGAAAACAACGACGGGTCGTGTAAGGGCGCCTACGGCTATTGCGTGCGTGAAAAGAACGTCTGGCGTTTCCGCGGGGAAGCCTGTCCAGAGCAGTATGTGAGCTGTCTCAATTTCCGCAATACGTTCACAAACAACAGCGCCTCGTTGCTTCTTAACACCGTGGATTACGGCATCTGCAGCGCCCAGAACGCCGGGTGCCGCTGGTATCAGACCGTGAAGACGAACGACACGAAGGGGACGGCTGACACGGCGGACGATACGTATGAATGGCTGCCAAGCACGGCGCCGGCCTATCAGGTCGCCTCGCACGATGCGGCAACGGCTGAACGCATCTATTTCAACAATAATGCCACCCAATGTTCAGCGGCCGAGGCCGGCTGTTCGCGCGTGTACAAGGCTGGGACAACCTTGCGCCTGAACGTCTTGGCGAACCCGAGTTTTGAAGATGATACCAACCGCGATTCCAAACCAGACTTCTGGCTCGGCACCTCAACCCCGGTTACGGATTCCGCACAACATGGCTCGAATGCCGTAAAGAATGCGGCGCTTTCCCAGGGGCGTATTCTTCTTACTCCGTTCGCGTTTTATACGTTGAGCGCGTACTGAAGGGATGAAAGTACATCTAACAATGCGGATGGCAATCCAGTAGGAGGAACTGGAACCGGCATAGTGAAAATTACATTCG
>DATDTQ010000115.1:0-3334 GCA_035290765.1 Candidatus Peribacteraceae bacterium | reverse complement strand
CTTCCGTGGCTCGTTGAATACAATTTCGTACGACCGCACCAATCGCTTGGGTACCTGACTCCATGGGAGTATTATTCCGAAGCCGCCAAAGTGTCACCAAGGTACTCATCTCGTACACTATCTTGACGTCTACAGCCGACTTGCTATATTAGCCATATGCAGATGAGACAGCAGATGGGCGCGATGATGATGGCCATGATGACCCAGCACAGCGGAGGCGTTTTGCCTGCATAACTCCAAAGAGATATTCAGACAAAAACCCTCCGCTCTGCGGAGGGTTTTGTTTTTAGGTCTTTTCCGCCGGAGGCGGACAGGCTGTTCTTTGACTTAATCGGGCTTGAAGGAATGGGGAACACTAGACTGGCGGGGAATGAACTTCGTCAGCTCACCGCCAGACGGTGTTCCACATCAAACTAGCAAATGGGAGAGCAATATCATGACCAGGCTTCACTACCATATTCCTGCCGAAGCTACGGCGGGAACGCGAACGCCGGACGCCGCCTTGTCCGAAGGTAATTCGGGATTCCCGACATTCGCCTTCAACAAAAAATGGTACGCGTTGGGCAAGCGGCCCTTCCACCCGATCATTCATCGGGTGCTCGACCGGTTCGCGAAGCTACCGAAGGGCAGTTGGATCATCGAACCGGGTAACGGCGACCACCGTCTCGGTCGTCTGCAGATCCAGCGTGACTTCTGCATTGCGGGCTTCGACATCAGCTCGAGTGCCGTCGCCCGCGCCAATTCAGCGATCACGGATCTCGGGCTTGGCGATACGGCGGTGCTGGCGGATTTTCCAACGGTGCCGCTCGATCAGTTGCGCCAACTCAAACCGCGAGGCGCGTTCTCGTGGCGAGTGCTCCACACCATGGCACCGGATGTGCGCCAATGCACGTGCGGCCGTCTGAGCGAAGTGCTTCCGGCAGGGGCGTCACTCTTCGTCGCCCTACTTTCAGACCAAAGCTGGGAGCGGCAGGTGCTCGGCGACAAGTACGTCGCCGACACCCCGAACGACCTAAAGGACGTGATGGAATTCGACCGCCTTCGCGGTTTGATTCCGGCCGAGGAGCAGCACTTGCTCCCCGACCACTGGCGCTTCACCTTCTTCAATGAGCAAAGCGCCAAGAAGCTGGCCGAAGAAGTCGGCTTCGAAGCTTCAGGGTTCGAGATCTTCCACGAGGCCAATGCGTGGCCTCACCTCTCGACTGCCCATCCGGTGCAGACTTGGCTATTCGTTGAATTCCGCAAGCCAGGCGGACGCAACGGCTACGACGCCTTCAAGCCGGTAACGGTCTAAGCAATATCCACGCGCAGGTGACGTAGCGCGTGCGGAATAAAATCGTCCGGCGCGGTTCCTTCATGGACCGCGCCGACTTTCTTTTTAGACCGACTTGTACTAACATCCGAACTAATACTTAATCCATATGTTCGAAACGACCATTGCAGGAAGTTTGCCAAAGCCCTCATGGCTTGCGGAGACCGATAAACTCTGGCCGCAGTGGAAACTGCAGGGCAAGGAACTTGCCGCTGCCAAGAAGGATGCCACGCTGCTCTGGCTCAAACTGCAGGAAGACGCGGGCATCGACATCGTGTCCGACGGCGAACAATCGCGACAGCATTTCGTGCACGGCTTCGTCGAATCAGTTGAAGGTATCGATTTTAAACACAAAGTAAAAATGGGCATCCGCAACAATCGTTACGATGCGATGGTGCCGGTCGTCGTGGGACCGCTGAAGCTCAAAGGCCGCGTACACAAAATAGAAGCGCAATTCGCGCGAGCGCATACGAAGAAGAAATTGAAGATAACGATGCCGGGGCCAATGACCATCGTGGACACCATCGCCGACCGCTACTACGGCGACAAAGTGAAGCTCGCGTTTGCCTTCGCGAAACTTTTGAATCAGGAAGCTCGCGCGCTTGAGCGCGATGGCGTGGACACCATCCAGTTCGACGAGCCCGCTTTCAATGTGTACATGGACGACGTCAACCAGTGGGGAATCAAGGCACTTGAGCGTGCCGCGCAAGGCCTCAAGTGCACGACTACAGTACACATTTGCTACGGCTACGGCATCAAGGCCAATGTCGACTGGAAGAAAACACTCGGTAGTAATTGGCGGCAGTACGAGAAGATATTTCCGGCGCTGGCAAAAAGCCGCATCAAGCAGGTCTCACTCGAATGCGCAAATTCGCGCGTGCCGATGGAGCTTCTGAAACTTCTCAAGGGCAAGGATGTGCTCGTCGGTGTTATTGATGTGGCTTCGGACAAAGTTGAAACGCCTACCCAAGTGGCCGCAACCATCGGCAAAGCTCTCAAGTACGTTCCCAAAAACCGCCTTTTCCCGTGCACCAATTGCGGCATGGCCCCAATGGGGCGTGATATCACGCTCGCCAAGCTCCAAGCGCTCGGCGCAGGTGCGGCCCTCGCGCGCAAGCGTTTTGGAACATGATGTTAGAAAATGAGGCGGCGCATCGTGCTGAGCATTTGCGTGATAAAAAGGCGACCGCCGACGCGTCGTGGAAGAAGGAGTGGGGCAAACAGGACTATGGTGCGTGGGAAAAGTTCAAAACGCTCGGGCCGCTTTTTGATGAGTTACAAAAAGAAGGGAAAATAGGAGAACTGGTCGTAGATGTAGGGAGTAATTATTTTCCCGTCTCCCAACATATTCCCGGAAAACATAAAATCATCACCCTCGATATTACGGGGCAAGAAACAAGTCTCAATATGCGAGTGCTCCATAACGAAACATTGCATGTTCGGCACGATGCGGAACACGTTTCTCAACCGACGGCTTTTGATAGCAAGAGGGCTCTCGTCAAAATCGCCGAATTTCTTGGTGTTGATTCTCGGAATGAGAAAGACCGAAAATATGCCGATACGATACTTTTCTCTGAAATATTAAATTATGTTGACTTCAGGTCTGTACTCTCGGGTTTCAGTGCCCATTTGAAGCCGGGAGGACGCTTTATCATAATCAACCAGCCAGAGCGGGGTTACGAAGAATTGTTTTCGGAGGCGGGGGTAAAGGACAACGGCGAGCTAAAAGAGTTCCTCGCGTCGCAAGGGTTCGAGATAGAGAAAACGGTCTACCCGTGGAGAGTGGAAGGTCCTTGGAGCCACGGACTCGATATGATTTTCTTAGTTGCGCGCAAGGAAGCTGCACTTACTGGGTTGCCCCCTCGCCATTGACAAGCATTTGGGGGAGGGGTAGCATAAACACATGAGTTCAGGAATCAACGTCGTCCTCGTCGTCAATACCGCTGGAGCGAGGCTCTTGGACTAGTACCCGACAAAAAACCAAGAAAGCCCGCTCCCAAGCGGGCTTTCGTCTATCCAAAG
>DATDTQ010000114.1:0-7794 GCA_035290765.1 Candidatus Peribacteraceae bacterium | reverse complement strand
GCTGACTGGAAGTGGTATTGCATCATCAATGACGCCGGCTTTGCGTCGCTTTCTAAAATAGAAGAAGGCGAAACCAACGGCTCCAATTGGAATAACGATGAGCCCAAGACTCATGACCATACTAACGATGCCACTGTCTGTTTCTGGTGGCGCAAGCAGCCCGGTTGCCGCTTCAGGTAATTCAACTTCCGCTGCGCCGTGGTCGATGGGCGGTGGCACGATGACAGGTTCCACTTCTGCGGGGATTTCCAATACAGCCGAATCTGAAGTGTCTTCGACTGTTTCCGGTTCGGATGGTTCGATGATTTCAGGATCTTCTGGGCGCGGCTGCGGCGGAGCGCCGCGGCTCACTGGTTCACCATTGCGGTACAGCACTGGCATGCCATTGGTTGATTGGGCCCGCGCTTGCGCGGAAATCAGCGTCAGCGCGGCAACAATCAGGGTAATTTTTGAGAGGAGACGGAGCATGGAGTGTTTTTATTAGTTTGGTACCATTATACATTATTTTGTCTTTTTGGTCTACAAGCCATTAGCCCTCAGCCATCAGCTGAAAGCTAAAGGTTAATGGCTAAAGGCTTACTTCGCTGTTTCCATAATTCGCCGATCGCGAATGACGTTCACTTTGATTACGCCGGGATACGTGAGCTCTTTCTCGATCTTCTGCGTGATGTTTTTAGCGAGCTGCTCTTGTTCCAGGTCATTAATCTTCTCGGTATCCACATACACGCGGATCTCGCGCCCGGCCGAAACAGCGAAGGCGCGTTGCACGCCGGCAAAGCTTTTGGCGGCTGCTTCCAATTCGCGCAGACGCTTGATGTAGAGTTCATACGATTCTTTCCGGGAGCCCGGACGGGCGCCGGAGATCGCGTCGACGGCGGCAACAATGAAAGCTTCGGGCGAAGCGATCGGAATGTCTTCGTGGTGAGCGGCAACGCAATGAATAACTTCATCGCGGACCTTAAATTTCTTACAGATCTCAACGCCGATTTCGACGTGGGTTCCCGCAACTTCGTGATCAAGTGACTTGCCGATGTCGTGCAGGAGACAACCTTCCGTAACGACGCGCACATCAGCACCCATCTCTTCGGCCAACATGCGACCGAGATGGGCCATCTCTACCGAGTGCTTGAGAATGTTTTGACCGTAGCTCGTGCGGAAGCGGAGGCGGCCGATGATCTTGAGGAGCTCATTCGGATAGCCGGTAATACCGAGCTCGGTGACCGCGCGCTTCCCAAATTCGGTCATCATTTTGCTCACTTCCTCCTTCATCTTTTCAACCACCTCTTCAATGCGCGCCGGCTGAATGCGGCCGTCTTTAATAAGTTTTTCAATCGCCAGTTTGGCCACGTAACGGCGGGCCAAGTCGAAGCCCGAAAGAATGATGGCCCCCGGCGTGTCGTCAATAATCACGTCGACGCCGGTCAGTTGCTCAAAGGCCGTGATGTTACGGCCTTCTTTGCCGATAATTTTTCCTTTCACATCGTCACTCGGAATTTGCACGATGGTCGCGGTGGATTCCGAAGCCACTTCGGCGGCGTAGCGATGAATCGCTTCTACCATCAAGCTGCGGGCTGCATCTTCGTATTCTTCCTTCGCTTTCTCTTTTAACTGTTTCACTTGGCCGGCAAAGAAATCGGAGAACTCATTCGTCAGTTCATCTTTTAACTGCTTCTTCGCCTCTTCCTGACTGAGCTTGGCCACGCTTTCCAGCGCCGTGCGGTGTTGCGCGGCGTCGTCGGCTAATTCCTTGCGGAGTGTTTCCACGGCGTCTTCCTTTTGCTGGAGGACCGATCGCTGGCGTTCGACTTCCGTGACTTTCTCATCGAGGTGTTTTTCTTTTTCTTCCAGACGAACCTGTTCGGTCTCGATTTTGGCCTCGATTTCGCTGGCCTGGACTTTGGCTTCGCTCAAGATTTCGCGAGTCGTGGCCTTGGCTTCGTGTTCGGCGGTTTTTATCGCATTTTTGGCTTCGGTCACTTTGATTTGCAGCTGATCGAGCTCGCGTTCAGCGGCGCCAATTTCCTTGAGCAGCTTTTGGCTAATTTCTTTCCCTTTGGAAAACCAATACCAGCCGCAGAGTAAACCGAGGAGTAAACCTGCACTCAGGGCGAGGAAAGCAATTACATAGGATGTCATAATCGAGAGGGGAAATCCCTCATCGCTCCTGGGCCTGTCATATCAAACCCGCGCCGCCGCTGGGAACGCTGAAGCGGCGGACTAAACCTTATGCGCTCGGTGAGGTCGTAATGGCGGATTTCATGGCAGTGAGTCAATCCCCCGCGGACGCGGGGGCGGAGAAGCGTGAGGAAATGAAAACAAAGCCAGCCTAGCACTCTCCATCGAGACCGCCAATGAGTCCGGGCAGTTTGTTCTACGGTGGCTTAGAACATCACTTTTGAGGCAAGACAGCGGAGTTTTCACCGTTACGGTTTCGGAGATACAAAGTCGGCTGCGGTAAACGATGCATTTCGTGATTTGATGAGGAAACGCAGACACCTCCCCGTCATCCGTGGCTGCTTCTTAGTACAGTCGCTGTGCTAGCGCTGCTCATCGCGAGGCCCGTCGTGGCCCGCGTTATCATGAGTGAAATTTTCTGGGCAGGCTCGGAAGTCAGTACGGCGGACGAGTGGGTCGAACTTTTTGGTATCAGTAGCTCCGGTTTGACAACGCTCACCGCAGGTGCTGGCGTCATCGACCTAAGCGGTTGGACGCTCACCTCGCAAAATAGCAGTGGTGAAGAAGTCCTGATCCATCAGTTTGCTTCGGGCACGCTTCTTGGTTCTGGTCGATTTTTGTTAATCAGTAATTACCCGGCGGCTGAATCTGCACTGGCAATCGAGCCGGATATTGTGACGACCGCCGTCAGTTTGCCGAATGAGAAGTTACTCCTGAGGCTTTACGACGGGTCGGGGATCCTTCAGGACAGCGCGGACGATGGCGTCGGCGCTCCCCTGGCGGGTTTTAATAAAACGGCGTCCGGCGTGCGGGCAAGTATGGAAAGGCTTTATCTGAAGGGCTCTTTGGATATTTTAGAGGAGTGGGTAAGTGCCGAAACGTTTAGTAATTTTGACAGCGGATCGCTTCTCCTTGGGACACCAGGTTTAGCTCTTGGTGAAGGGCTCCCTAAGAATCTACTACCTTTCGGAGTGTCATCAATTTCCAGTGCTAGCTCCTCACAATCTGGTGCTTTTCTTTCTTCGGAATCCTCTTCGTCAGAGCTCACCCAAAGTTCGAGCACAAATTCTGAACAGGATAACAATGTTAGCCCTATATATAAAGATATATTTATCACTGAAGTTTTAGCTAATCCGACTGGCTCTGATGATCAAGAGTGGATTGAGATTGGATACTTTGGCAGCGGCGCACTCACGCTCTCAGGCTTTGCGCTCCGGGTAGGGAGTCGCTCTTTCGTCTTTACAGACTCTGCAAGCCTGAGTGGATCACTTGTAACACTGGATAGCGGCCAACATTTGGCCGTTCCAAAGGCAATCACAGGACTGCCGCTGCGCAATGCGGGAGATACGGTCAGGTTGCTGGCGGGGTCCGTCTTGCTCGATGAACTAACCTACCCAGAAACGGCGGAGGCTGTCAGCTTTGGTCGGCCGTATTCTGGCTCAGGAACGCTCCAGCCGTTTTGTGTGCCAACCCCTAATCAGCCGAACCAGGTTCTTGACCTTCCCGTGCGGATTGAAGTGCAAACGGAGGACCTCGTTTTTGCGGGTAGCGGGGTGGTCATTGGCACCGGTTCGCTCACCTTGAATGTGGCGGCGAAGGCGGCCTCCGGTTCGCTCTCGTCCGCCCACTGCAGCTGGCAATTTACGGACGGATTTACGAGCGATAGTTGCAACCCGAGTTCTCATAAAATTACCCAAGAAGGTCCCGGCTTTATTACCTTGAACGTTACCACTTACTGTAATACTACAGTAACACAGATACTCCCGTATTTTGTTTATCCTAAGCCAAAACAGAATGGAAAAGTTGCGAAGAATTTCGAGGAAGAGAAGGCAGCCAATCAGTGCTTCCCTGCGGTCCTTGACGGAATATCAATCTCTGAGATTTACCCCAATCCCGTCGGTGATGAAACGGAGGGGGAGTGGATCGAACTCCGTAACGAAAATCCCGTTTCGGCATCCCTCTGTGGATGGTCATTAGACGATGAACCTGACGGCAGTAAACCGGCTGATTTACAAGATGTCATTTTGCCGCCCGATAGCTACACCGTTGTTCCGCGAACGGAGTCCAAACTGGCCCTCAATAATCCGGGGGATTCCGTCCGCCTCTTTGCGCCTGGTCAGACCGAGCCCCGGCAAACGGTGACGTTCCTCAAAGCGACGGAAGGGGAAAGCTACGCGTTTCGGGATGACGGTTACTTTGTTTGGACACCATACTTGACTCCGGGTCAGCCGAATCGTTTCCGCACGGCGGAACGGCAGTTCCCCACTGATCGCGTGGTTGTCGCGGCCGCTCTGCCGAACCCAGCCGGTCCGGATGAAGAAGGGGAGTGGATCGAACTTCAAAATGTGAGCGACGCTGCCATTACGCTCGACGGCTGGCAGCTAGATAACAAACCCGGCGGCAGTGCGCCGTTTGCTTTGAGTGGTTTACTACCGCCGGGAAAAGTCCGGCGCTATCTCATCGGCGAAACAAAGCTTTCGCTCGTGAATAGTTCGGACCAAGTCCGACTCTTAGATCCTGACGGCTACGTGGCTTCGACCTTCGGCTGGACCGAAGCAGTCGAAGGGCGAATCTATCGCCGGCCAGTCATCGTCACCGAACGCGCCAAAGCCAAAGTCACGACGGTCGTTGATGGCGACACAATCGACATCATTTTAACGGAACCCGATCAACTGGATCGGTTGCCTTCGTCACTCAAGCGACGTTGGCTCGGACAAGAGAATGGGAAGCCGGTGCCAATTCGCGTTCGTCTCATCGGCATCGATACACCGGAGACAGTGCACCCGAGTAAGCCGGTCCAGGCGTACGGAAAACAAGCGTCCGATTTCACCAAAAATCTTTTGCAAGGCGCGGCCATCGAACTCGCCTTCGATGAAGAACTCTGGGACAAGTATGATCGCCTACTGGCCTATGCGTATCTACCCGATGGTGAAACCATTCAAGCTAAACTTCTACGGGCCGGTTTAGCGTATGCCTATCTCCGTTTTCCCTTCTTGTTCCGGGAAGAATTCATTGCCTACGAACGAGAAGCGCAGTCGGCCAAACTGGGGCTCTGGAGCGATGAAGAAACATCGGAATATGCATTCGAACAACAGGAATATGCTCTGGCGGAAGCGGCGATCGAGAAAGAAGGTCTGGGCATTTCGGCAAAGCCTCCACCTGGAATCGTAGAAGCAGGCACGTTGATTCGCTTCTTGCCAACGGTGCCGGCCACCCTTTTCCTTTCGGTTGATTCGGGCGCCTGGTTGGCCTTTTCCGGTTCATATCTCATCGAAAATGATATCCGCCTAGCAGTCTATGCCGAGCGTGAAACCGGTTCGGGCATCGTTCGATCCGGCACACTGGATGTCAGTTACGCGCTGGCGCGCGATCACTATGAATCGGAAGCGGTCATTTCCGAAGTATTTCCCGCACCAGCGGCTGGCGAACCAGAATGGATTGAACTTTGGAATCCCACCGACTACGAAGTGTCACTCGCCGGGTGGCTCCTCGACGACGTGCGCGGCGCGGGCTCACGCGCGCACGCAATCTCCCCGGCGCATCGCATTGCGCCGGGAGGGTTTCTTCTTCTCACAAACGATCAAACCGGTCTGGCGTTGAATAACGACGGCGATGAAGTGTGGTTAACATCGCCGGATGAAAAAATGGCTGCGGGTTTTTCGTACGGAAAAATTAAGAAGGCTCAGGCAGCTACATCAGATTGCATCACCGATGTTCCGACACCCGGCGAACCGAATGTGTGTGTTTCATTTCTTCCGGCGAAACAGGCGCCGGATGAAGATCACGATCTTTTGCCGGACGATCGCGAAACGTGGCTCTACCGCAGTGATCCTCAGAATCCTGACACAGACGGTGATGGCTGGCTCGATGGATTCGAAACAAGCATCGGGGAAAGTCCTGTCACCGCTACGGGCAGTGTCCGTTCGATTCGAGAGCAGTATCAGGAATACGTTCTACAAAAAGTGAAACCATCGTGGCAACTCTACAAACGAAAAGGTCTGGTGGTGAAAGGCAAAGCGTATCCGACGCAGACGGTCACGGCGATGGTGAAAGGCGAGCGGGGATACGCAGATGTTTCTGTCGATGGCAGTTTTGAACTCATCATCCCGCCGCCGCTTCCGGCTGGCGTACACATCGTCAATGTAGAAATCGAGGATGCGGTGGGACGCATCATCCCAACAACCCTTGTGATTGAACTACAAAGCGATTACGTCAGTGCGCCTGCAAAAAAATCAGTGCGCTCACTGCTTGGCGCCATCAAGCAGCGGTACCGGAATCTCATCTTCGGCGCCGAATCTCATTCGGGCGCCATCATGGCACTGCCTGCGGAGTTACGTGCGCTTCAAGAGCTGAGTTTAATGGCTTTAGAAAGCCATCAAAACGCTCCGGTGAGTCCGGCAGCCGAAAGTGGCGTCGTGGCCGGAATACTGGCCTTGGGAACCGGTTTAGTGGTCTGGAAACGGCGGTGGTAACAGGGGCTGGAGCCATATCGAGTTTTTTGCTATAATAAGAGGAAATATTCAAATCCACATTGATCTTCACTCGCAGCGGTAATCGGCTGTCTACATCTGACTTCTGGGAGGGGCGACTTGTCTATGCCAAGAGTCCCGAAGCTGGCGATTCACATGAATCCGCAAGCGCTGGACCGAAGCCTGCAAAATCTCCAGATCCCGCCAGGGGTGACGAAGCGCTTACTGATGAGTGGTTAGAAAAATACGCAACAAAACAGGAGAAGGCTGAAATACAGCGACTGCGTCAGGAAAATGCTTTAGCTAGTGCTCGATTGGCAGTGCATAGACATCGGGCTGAGCAGGAGTTGGCGATTGCTAAAGCCGAGCACGAACTTCGACAGATTTACCCACAGGGTTTTTGGGCGAAAACCGGCAGAGGGCTTAAAGCAACTGTAAAACTTGGGATGAAAGATGGTTTGCCGCTGGCAGCTGGAGTCGCTGCTCCATGGGCACCGGCACTATTGCAAACTGCCGGTGTCAACGCAGGAAATATCGGTGCCCCTTTGACTTCAGCATCAGTGTTGCCCACGCTTGGAGCAGCTGCTCCGGGAGCACTTTTGGGGTATGCCGCAGGCCGAAGTCTCGGTAATCGGTACGCTCAAACTGCAGTTGGCCAGACACTTTGGAAAATGGTTGGCACGACTTCAGGGGCCGTTATGAGTTATAACGCAATTCCGTATCTCTACGGACTCGGTCCCATTGGCTTTTTAGCAAGTCCGAGTGCCCCTCTGATTTTTGGTGGTGGCGCTGCCGCTGGGCTTTTGTATAGCGCTGGCTGGCTCACCCGCAAAATCAGAGGACAACCCAAGGCCGGTATCTTGCGCACAATGGGAACGGGTCTAGCGCTCCCGGTGACGTTATCGGTGGCAGGCCCAAAGTTTGTCGCCAATTCTTGGCGCTCGGTGAGCCAAAGCGTCCACAACTGGGGCTGGGACAAGAAGACACCAACCAAAGGGGTAACAACCGGCACGCTCGGCCTGGCTACGGGGCTTCTGGGAGCGGCTACGTACCTACCGCTCCGTACAGTTGGCCGTGCAGGCAAGAAGGTCTTTCGCTTTGCAACCTGGCCCGTAAGAGCAACGGGCAACGTGGTCAGTAAAACATATAA
>DATDTQ010000113.1:0-10048 GCA_035290765.1 Candidatus Peribacteraceae bacterium | reverse complement strand
AGAGGCGATTGATTTGGGCTTCAAAACGTTCTTTGATGCCATACATCAATCCAAAAAAACTGGGCGGTACGATATCATCATCGGAATGAACGCTGGCTGAATACATCACTGCGTAAATGCCATAACGACTTAAGTACTTATCGTATTCAAACTCTTCAATCTGTCCGGGATTCTCGAGCACGCCGCGCGCTGTGACGCGCTGGCCGAAGCGATACTCCGGCCATTGGCGGCGATCCGTCGCCAAGACGAGGCCGGAGACGGGAAAGATGATCGTGCCATCAGACTGTTGGATTTCTTTGGCAGCAATTGTGTACTTCGTTGAGAGCGGGCGACGATCAGGTTCTGCTGCAATCGTGCCGCGGATAGTTACATAGGTGCTTTCGGCATACGTATCGATCGATAATACTGTTGGTACATGGGTTGTCCGTGCCACAGACCAGAGCGCCAGTACGCTTCCCAATATCAGTGCGGCGCTACAAGACCATGCTCGCTGGAATTTTCGTTCACCATACGCCAACGCGATTGAGATCAGGCTCGCTCCTAACAGAATAGGCAGCGTTAGCCACACATTGAGATGCTGAAACCAGCGAACCGCGAAGAGGACGATTAAAAATGTACCGAGGAAGCAGTAACTGAGGCGAGAAGGCCGCATAGTTTCCCATCATGAATGATTGTTTGTGCAAAACAGGGGCCCACACTATCGGTTTTCATCAGCGATCGGCCACTTCCGCTCCGCGGCAAACGGCGCGGCGTTCTTACGCATCGCGGAACGCTGCGGCCAGCTTGATCCATTCATCAATGCTAAGTGTTTGCGGGCGCCGGGTGGGATCAATCTGTGCGGAAGCGAGGCGATCCATCCCTTCCGGCAGAGAACCCAAGGTGTTCCGGAGCATTTTGCGCTTTTGGCCGAAGCCAATTTTGGTTAAACGCAGCACAGCGTCGATCGTCGCGGCATCGGCTTTGGGCTGCGGGAAGCTTTTGATGTGTAACACAGCCGAATCAACCTGGGGTGGCGGTGAAAAGGCATTCGCTTTCACGGCCCGAACAAAATGCGGCTCGCCAAAGAGACCGACCACAATCGTCAACATGCCCGCGCCGCCGATCCCGCAAATTTTTTCCGCGACTTCGCGCTGCAAAAGCAGTGTCAGGCTTTCCGGCGGGCGCGGTGATTCCAAAAACACGCGCCGCAACAGCGGCGACGTGATGTGGTAGGGAATATTCGCCACGAGTTTCCAGGGATCCGTCGGATAACTCGCCTCCAAAGCGTTTTGCGTCACAATCGTCAGATTTTTTGCATTTGCGACAAAGACACGGAGCAGGGGAATGACCCGCTCATCCAATTCAATCGTTGTCACATGCTGGGCGTGCTTGACGAGTTCACGTGTCAGCACACCGATGCCCGCCCCGATTTCCACCACGTGATCGGTTGGAGCAATGTTGGCGGCGGAGACAATGTCTTCCAACACGTTCCCATCGATCAGAAAATTTTGCCCGAGACGGTGGTCGAGCCGAAAACCGCACTGCTTCAGGAATTGCCGGACTTCGTTAGCGAGGACTGGCATCGGGTGATATTGACAGTATGACATATGTTGCGTACATTACGGCCAATGACTTGCAAAATGTTTCCGCGCGGCTATTGGTTCTCCTTTACCAAGGGGGCCGACTGCTTTGCGTAAACATTGAATTTCTACGCAACCAGCGCCCCCGCCGACCGGGGGTATTTTTATATCTATTTTCCTTTCTCTCCAATGGCATCTGAAACTATTCCATCATCGGCACCCGAAAAGACAACTATCCTCCGCGTGGCTGATTTCACACCGGACGAGCACACGAAGCTTGAAGGCCTCTTAGCCCTTTCGGGGGAAGGAGGGTTATCGATCAATGTCGGATTCCTCCATCAGCATCCAATCATCGAGCGTCCGCGGACAATTGAACAAGTTGTTGCAGTCCTTGAGAAGCATAAGGAGACACGATCAGTCATTGTCAGGCGCATTCGCACGGCGATTGCCGAAGTGTTTGGTCCGGCTTGAATTCTTTTGTTCTTTTAAATCATTTCTGTCACTCATCTCCTGCTCTCAGTGGACGCAATATGTACGTTGCGCCGGAGAGTAGGAGTGTGAGAAAGTTTGGCAGCCGTTTTTTACATGCGCGCGCGGGCGAGATCCTCGAAGGTTACAGCGCGCAATTCACCGGCACCGATCTTCTTCGGCACGGCTATACGCACCTGCCCGTTCCGGGCTTTGCGGTCCCGCTGCATAATGTCCCAGAGGGCTTGATTGTGGAATTCCAATGGAATGAGCTTTGGCATGTTCAATCGCTGCAGACACGCGGCAATTTGCTCGGTTGATTCTGCATTCGCCATGCGCATTTCCACGAGCATGCCGATGCTGACCGCTTCGGCGTGAGAAATCTTACATTGTGTCAGAGCTTCGAGAGCGTGCCCGACCGTGTGACCGAATGTCGAAAACAAACGACGGTCACTGGATTCATCTGCCATCAATTCTGTTTTTATGCGAATAGCATTGGTTATACATGTTTCTATAATTTTCATTTCACCCTGCTGAAGTGCATCCATGTGCTCGCAGAGCCAGCCGAAAAATTCGGCATCGGCGATGGCGGCAATTTTGACGACTTCGACCAAGCCTGCCCGGAGCAGAGGAGAGGGGAGTTGACTCAGAATCGTCATATCGATGATCACCGCCGAGGGATAATGGCGCACGCACACCAGATTTTTCATGTTGCCGATGTCTACATAGCCGCGACCGCCGAAGGCGGCGTCGGCCATGGCCATGAAGTTAGTAGGAATGAGAATGGAGCGCATCCCACCGGCGTACACACCGGCTACAAAGGTTCCTAAATCCATGGCTACGCCTCCACCGACGCAAATGAGGACACTGCGGTCGGTTAAGCCGCGCAGAAAAAAATCTGCGCTCAGTCGTTCCACTTGTGCCAGGCTTTTGGAAGTCTCGCCGGAAGGCACTGCAGCCATGGCGCAGTCGCCGCAGCTTTTTTGGACGGCCGTTGCAATCGTTTGCACCGCGTGATCATAGAGAATGAAGACGCGGTCGACGTCGCCGAGGTCATGCAGCAACTTCGGAAGCACCGTGAGTGCGTTTTGCTGCATGATAATCGGACAACTCCGCTTTGGTTTGGCAGGCACAGTATATTTCACCGTCATATCGTGGCATGTTCACAAGACAGTGTCAGGAAAAAGCGATATATTTTTGTAACGAAAACGGCAGTTCATCGTATACTACTATGTATGCCTTCATTTCGACATTCTATCATCGGCCTTGGTTTATTTCTCATCCCTCTCGGCATGATCGCGCGTGAATATAACGCGCAGACATTGCCATATGTGGATGCTTCTGACATGGATCGTTCCACCGCGGTGGCTGTCAGTGTTTTGACGGACGCAGGAATCGTGGAGGGGAATCCTGATCGCACATTTCGACCCGGTACGAAGCTCAACCGCGCCGAATTTGTGAAGATCATCATGGGAACCGTCCCGAATCCTCCGGATGTGGCTTCACTCCGCTGTTTCCCCGATATCGCAGCAGACGCTTGGTACGCCCCATCAGTCTGCCAAGCCCGGGCCATGGGCTTGGTTTCCGGCAACGCCCAAATGGGCGTGCCGCCGGCACAATGGCTCTTTGTGCCGACACGTGACGTGAACTACGTCGAGGCTCTCAAAATCCTCGTGCTCCTTTACCATGTACCCACACCGACACCGGAAACCGGGCAAGAGTGGTACGCGCCCTACTTAGCGGCCGCGATCGATGCAGGAATAGATTTGCCTGAGGCGCCAACACCGGATCATAAACTGACGCGCGGCCAAATGGCCCGCCTCGTCGTCCGCTTCATGGCGTGGAGCGAGAACGAGTTCGATAAATTAATCGCCGCGGAAGCACGCGTGAATGATCCTACTTCGACCAGCAGCTCGAGCGCCAATTCATCTGCGCAGAGTACAAGCATGTCATCGCGCAGCAATAGTCAGACATCGTCTGTTTCGAGCTTCATACCATCTCGCTACGATACCGATGAGGACCGAACCGTCCGTAATAATATTATGTTGCTGGGTTTGGAGTCACCGGTGCTTGGGATTGCCAACATTCGCAGCTCAACGCAGCCAGCGCTCATCAAATCATTCATTGTTCGCCTCACGCAAACGGTCTTGAGCATGGAATCGATGAACATTTACGCGGCGGATGGCGCATTTTTGGGCACAGCCTTCCTCGATGGCACGCAGCCGGGCAATCGGCAGTATGTGTTGCCGGCCGAAAAGCTCGGCCTTGTCATCCCGAATGACGGGGAATTTGAGTTCTATGCGCGCGGTAATCTCAAGAGCCAATCGTCTGGTGGGCAGAGTGGGGAAGTGGCCCAAATTGATCGCATGGGCATCGCCTACGTCGGCGTTTGGAATAGCCAAGAATCAACGGAATATACAGATGACACTTTCTACTCTCTCTTTGAAACGGCGGCGGGCACCATTACGGATATCGTGAACGCCGGCGCGGAAAACGGTGCCCTTATTTCGGGTCCGCAGGTCCGTATCGGATCATTCAAAGTCAGCGGACGACGCGCGCCGCAGGCCCAAAACCTCGATCTGTACCTCAAGTCGATTGATTTCACCGTGAATGCCGCCGGCGGCGTCACAGTGACGAATCCGACACTCGGGTTTGAGAGCGCTGGTACACGTCATGACTGTAATATCAGTGGATCCGTCATTACCTGTTCGAATCTTGACTCAGGACTCTCAACCTTTGAGACGTCTGATCGAACAATGACGGTGTATGCGGATGTCACTATTACGAGCAATGCCTCGAACTTCGGTCTTCAGCTCACGATCAATGAACCGGGAACGCCTTTGCAATCTGGCGATGTGCAATGGACGGATGGCACGAGTAACTTCCAGTGGGTGCCAACAGCTGATTGGCCGGTAGCGGAAGGGACGATCTACGATTAAGCCGTCCAGCTTTCTAATTCGTCTATAACCACGGGCAATTCAGTGATTCCATTACTTCCACTGAAATGCCCTTGGTTTTTTTGAATGATTATTTTCGGATGAAGTCTCGTTTCAAACAGAGCAGCGTTTTCAAGTGGGACGTATTGATCATTATCTGAGAAAATTGCAGTGATGTTATTCGTATTTATTAGGACCTTCGCATAATCAATGGGCGTTTCCAGCCACGGCTCAGCAATTTCCAGTTCATCTTTTTCCATATTCGTTAATGTAAAAAATCCAGCCACCAAAATTACTCCGCCGATTTTCTCAGCACTCGGCAATGTTTCCAGATACCGTAAGATTGTTTGGCAGCCTATACTGTGACCGACAAGAAATGTATTTGGATCTGGCTTTCCCACGACACTGGTTAAGTGCTTGACCCATTTTTCGATGTCTGGCTCGTCTGCATCAGGCATTTGGGGAACAGAAACGCTAAAGCTTTTTTGCTCTAATTCATTCTTGAGCCAGGGAAACCAACCCTCTTCAGGGTAACCACTCCAACCATGAACAATAAAGACACGTTTCATAACGTTATCATGGTAACACCGTTAGCGGCGCAACACTCAGTGCTAAGTGTTTGCGTTGTCCGGAATCAAAGTGTATCTCCACCACATCGCCGCGGCGAGAAATCACCGTGCCTTTCCCAAACGTCGGATGTTGCACGCGACTGCCGGTGGCCAGTTCGGACCGTTGCTCTTCCATGAAGGCAACGTCTTGATTGAATTCCACGTCAAAACCTTCTTCCACCGTTGATCGCGGGAGATCGTGGTTGGTCCAGGCCTTCTGCTGACCCGCGCGAGAAGCCCAAGCAAAAGCGCTCAGAATGTCATCACTCCGCCGTTCCGTCACCGATTCCGGCAGGGAATCAAGGAAGCGACTCGGTGCATTCGTGCGCGTTTGCCCAAACAGCGTGCGGCTACGCGCAAAAAATAATTGGAGTCGGGTTTTTGCTCGTGTCATGCCGACGTAGAGTAGTCTGCACTCTTCTTCGAGCTGATTTTTATCAAAGAGACTGTTGGAGTGGGGAAGAATCCCTTCTTCGCAGCCCGTGATCAACACGTGATCAAATTCCAATCCTTTGCAAAGGTGCAGTGTCATGAGTGTCAATGCGTCATCGTCCTCCTGCAGCGCGTCAACTTCGGATATCAGAGCCACTTCTTCAAGAAAGCTGCTCAATGAGACCAGCGGATCAAGCGCATCATACTTGTGCATCACGGTGATCAGTTCCTGCACGTTTTCCCAACGCGCTTCACCTTCTTCTGTCTCATCGCGGAGCCATTGTTCGAAGTTGATCTTTTCCAGCAAGTCCAGTGCCAAGTGGGAAACAACCATCCGCGAGGCTTTCTCTTGCTGCTGTTCCAAGAGATGAACAAACTCGCGCAGCCGCACGCGCGTCGGCTCGGCGATGCTCTCGATTTCATCGATGACGTGGAGCGTTTCCCAGAGGCTTAAGCCACGCTTGCGGCCAAAAAGTTGCATTCGCTCGAGTGTCGTTGCGCCGATTTTACGAGCGGGCACGTTGATGACGCGCAGCAACGACACCGTGTCCTGGGGATTTTGGATTAAATGCAGATAGGCCAAGATATCTTTCACTTCACGCCTCGCATAGAACTTCACACCGCCCACCAAGCGATAGGGGACTCCGGCGCGGAGGCAGGCTTCTTCAAGTAAGCGTGATTGCGCATTGGTTCGGTACAAAATTGCCTGTTCATGAAGAGACGTACCGGCGGTACGCTCTGCGATCACACTCTGGATAACTGTCATCGCTTCCGCTCGCTCATCAGAAATCTCTTGCACGAGGACCTTGGGGCCATCTTTGCGGTCCGTCCACATGGTTTTTTCCGGACGGTTCGGGTTGTTTTGAATAACAGCGCCTGCCGCATCGAGAATTAATTGGGTCGAGCGATAGTTTCGTTCCAGTTTGTACTCCTTTGCCTTCGGATAATCTTTCTGGAATTCAAGAATGTTGCGAATGTCAGATCCACGGAACGCATAAATCGATTGATCCGGATCACCAATCACACAAATGTTGCCATCTTTCTGCGCTAGAAGCGTGAGCAGGAGATATTGCGCGTGATTCGTATCTTGATACTCATCCACGTGCAAAAAACGCCACGTTGCTTGGTATCGTTCCAGCACGTTACGGTGTTCGTGGAACAAACGGACGGTTTCGAGGAGAATATCGTCAAAATCCAGCGCGTTCGCCGTGGCGAGCGCTTGCTGGTAACGCGCATAGACCTGCGCGATGCGATTCAGTCGATCGCTTGCGGCTTGCTCGGCGGCATCTTTCGGATTGAGCGCTTCCGATTTGAAGCGACCGATGTAGGTGAGCGCTGCCGCCGGCCGTAATTCTTTCTCATTCACATTCATTTCCTTGAGAACATCCTTCATTAACTTCTCCTGATCATCTTTGTCATAAATAACAAAGCGGCGGTCGCGGCCGAGATTCTCAATGTCGCGCCGGAGAATGCGGGCACAGATTGAGTGGAATGTTCCCATCACCGGTAAACGCCCCGCGCCGAATTTTTCGGGCTCAATGTCATCGGTGCCAATAATGTGGAGGAGGTTTCGGACGCGTTCCTTCATCTCTCTCGCCGCTTTGTTTGTGAACGTAACGGCGAGAATCTGCCAAGGCGGCACGCCTTGGTCGATCAAATAGGCAATGCGGTGCGTCAGGGCTCTGGTTTTACCGCTGCCCGCGCCCGCAATAATCAAAACTGGCCCTTTGACGTGGCGAACTGCCTCGGCTTGGACTTCATTCAGGTTGCCGAAAATGGGATCAGGCGCGGCCATGGGGTCCTATTGTATAGGGGCTGACCGCACTTGTCCTACAGTTCCAGCTTAGGCTGCGGTTTGGTCAGTTCTTTTAATTTTTGGGTGACCAGCCCCGGATTGGCGGTGAGCTGTTTTAATTCCGCAGTATTGAAGTTCAGGTGCCGCATTTTTTCGCGCTTTACGATGATCTCCTTGGCGAGTTCCGCATTCAGTTCCTGGACTTTGTCGAGCGTGGCGACGCCGTGTTCGATGAGATAACTCTCAATCGCGTTACGTGTCGCGATGTGGAAATTGAGATGCGCTACCAGGTCGACGATGTTTTCGCGTTCTTGCGGATCCATTTCCTTGGCGAATTCATACGCTTCGATGCGCTTCAGGCTCGCGAGGACCGGCGCCACCGCTTGCGGCGGGACGATGAAGAAATTGACCCCTTCCTCGTAGTAGCTGAACTTTTTGAGTTCGCCGATGGCTGCTACCGGCACTACCAGGAACACGGTCGGGTAAATCTGAGGGTTGCCTTTTAACTTTTGGGCGGTTTTCTTCACCTGATCGGCGATGTACTGCGCCAAGTTGGAAGATTTGGAGACTTTGGCGTCGAAAATCACATACTGACTGAGAAATTCGATCATAAAATCAGGCTTAAGTGACCCATGGAAGCCTTTGGGCAAATTTACGTTCGTAAAAAAGGGAAACATGAGTTCAGATTGCTTACAAAGATCGCTTAGGTGCGCAATAACGCCGACTTCGTGCTCCGCCCATTGCCTGTCGCGCTCTTCAAGTTCGCGCTGCAATCGATTTTCGTCCGCACGACGGACGCGCTGCCTCTCATCTTCGGCGGCAATGCGCGAGGCTTCAAGTTTGGAAAGGGCGTCTGCGTGTTCCCCATGTCTTCGTTCTTCAGTTGCTTCCAGTTTCGTCAGGCGCCCCCCCAGGCCGTCGCGCTCTTTCTCCAAAACTTTCTTTTCACCTTCGAGCGATTTATAGCGGTCGTACATTTCTTTACCTTTCGCGGAAAGCTCACGATGTTTTGCGCGTTCCTCATCCAGTTGTTCTTTGATTTGGCCGATTTCTTCGCGCCGTCGCTCGAGTTCAGCATTCAGATGCGGGTCGCTGTGACGTTGATTGCGAATCAGGAGCCAGCCTAAAACTCCAAAGCCCACTGCCAGCGCACCGAGGATCACATATGATTCCATGGAGCTTGAGTCTACCACACGGTGGACGAATGTCCACTCAAATCCAATTTTCTTGGGTACCTGCTTGATACTAGGGCGTATATCCATAAAATTCCTGCGGCTCGGCTCTTGGTGGAAGGGGCTGGCCCTCGTTTTCATTCCTCCCCCCTTATTATCATGGCCGTCAAAGGTACCGTTAAGAAAAACCTGATCAAGAAACACCGCATCCACGAAAAAGATACCGGATCGCCGCATGTGCAAGTCGCCATTTTGAGTCGCGAGATCAAAATGCTGACGAAGCATCTGCAAGATCATAAGAAGGATCACTCCGCGCGCCGTGGCCTGCTCGGGAAAGTCGCGCGCCGCCGCACCCTCCTTAATTACCTCCGGATGAACCGACCGGAGCAGTATCAGAAGGTGATTGAAGCGAATAAACTCAAGAAATAATGCGTCACTCACTGCTCTTCATCGCCTTGCTTACTCTCTTTTTAACGTCGTGTCGGGCTATAACCTCGACTGAGGAAGTCACGAGCCGATGTAGTGCGTTTGCGTGGGAAGGAGAGCGTAACGACTGTTTTCAGGAGTTGGCGATCGAGGAATGTAACGACGATCACTGCGCGCTGATTGAAAACGCCACGCTTCAAGCATCCTGCACGCGGGCGGTGGAGCGCTCCTGTAACTGATGCCCTGTTTTCTTTACTCTTGAGCCATTTAGAGTACACTAACCGTGTTCTTTTCCTCTGTCGCTAAGTCGCTCTGAGCCTGACGTGTACCAGGTAAACCGGTACACGCCAAGGGTTTACGTCCGAGCTCCGATTGGATCGGGGTTCAGATGTGAATCCAAGCTTGTGAGCAGTATAACGCCGGAGGGTAAGGGATTATTTCTTTTCCTCTCTTCATTATGGCTACGCAAGCCCTTCGGTCTGACTCAGGACAGGCCTTCGCTCCTGAAAAGGAGTACAAACTCGAACTCGGTGATAAACCGCTGACCATCCGGACCGGACGCATCGGCAACCAAGCCGACGCCTCTGTTCTGGCCCAGTTGGGTGAAACCGTGGCCATGGAAGAGAGGAAAAGAAATAATCCCTTACCCTCC
>DATDTQ010000112.1:0-6902 GCA_035290765.1 Candidatus Peribacteraceae bacterium | reverse complement strand
ATCGGCATCTGCGGTCAGGCGCCGTCGGACTACCCGGACTTCGCGCAGTTCCTCACCGAATGCGGCATCGACTCCATCTCGCTGACACCTGATACCGTTCTCAAAACGACCATGAAGATTTTGGAGACGGAGAAGAAGCTGAAGCGCAAACGATAGAACTGTACACTAGGAGGGTGCTGCAACTTTCAGTCATTATATTTCGAAATATAGAACGGAAAATTCTTCTGCAATTCCGCGACAGCGGTGCGCCGAGCGAAGCATTGGGCTGGAGCTTCTTTGGAGGAATTGCCGAAGGCAATGAAACACCCCTGGAAGCCATCGTTCGAGAAGTGAAGGAAGAACTGGATATGGCTATAGTCCCATCCGACGTCCATCTATTGGCGAAGGAACATTGGATCAGTCCAAATTCGGGGAAAGAAAAAATTGTGCACCTCTATGAAGGCACAGCGTCGCTCGACTGGTCACATTCCCGAGTTCTCGAAGGTGCGGGCGCTGCTTTTCTCACGAAAGATGAAGTCGCCTCTATGGAAAATGTCTCGCTCTTGGCGAAAACGTTCATTGCGAAATATTGTTAGTTACAGCTCCCAATGATGCCACGGCATCTCCAGGTCCGTCAGCGGCACGTCATCGAGCGAAACGCCTTTGCCTGACGGCGCTTTGGTTTCAGGCGGCGGCCAGAGACGGAAGCCGCCTCGTTTGACGATGAAGAACCCACCGGTGCTGGCACCGACGATGATCACGAGAGCAAAGAGGACGTTTCGCCCGAATGAACCAAGCGATCCAGCCACAAACTGACATTGGTTGTCACAGTCTTCACTTCCGTCACAGACTTCACCACGGTCCTTTACGCCGTCACCACATTGCGGCAAGCGGCAATCCGGACGGCATTGATCTGGTTCGGTAATTGAATTCTGCTGGCCGTCATCACATTGTTCGCCGGAATCAACGGTGCCGTCGCCGCAGAAGCTGACGCTCTTACAGGCGTTATTGCAGCCGTCATTCTCGCGGCTGTTGCCATCATCACACTCCTCGCTACCTTCCTTGGTTCCATCACCGCAAACCGGCAAGAGACAGCTATTCGGGCAGCTGTCCGTGTCTCGACGATTGCCGTCATCGCATTCTTCACCTTTTTGCACCACACCATCACCGCAACTCGTAATTTTACATTCCGTGTTACAAGCATCGTTATTGTCGTTGTTCCCGTCGTCGCAGTCTTCCGAGCCAGCTTTGACACCGTCGCCACAGACAGCGAGCTGACAGTCATTTGGGCACTGGTCCACATTGCTGCGGTTGCCGTCATCACATTGCTCGCCTGGCTGAACAAAGCTATCGCCACAGACGGGCTTTTGGCACGAGTTTGTGCAGCGATCGGCGTTAATGGTGTTGCCGTCGTCGCACTCTTCGTCAGATTGGACGATACTGTCGCCACATACAGCTTTGATGCATTGGTTCGTGCAGGCATCGGTGTTGACCGTATTGCCGTCATCGCATTCTTCGCCTTTCTGCGCGATACCGTCACCGCAGCTGGTTAATGAACAGTCATTGCTGCAACTGTCGTTGTCAGCGCGGTTACCGTCATCGCATTCTTCAGCGCCTTCGCGTGCGCCGTCACCGCAAACGGGCCAGTGGCAGTCATTGGGGCAGCTATCGAAGTTATTGCGGTTGCCGTCGTCACATTCTTCTTTGCCTTCGCGCACGGCGTTGCCGCAGCTCGTCAGGCGGCAGTTATTGGGGCAGTCGTCGTTATTGTAGTAATTGCCGTCGTCGCATTGTTCCGTGCCTTCCTGGAAGCCATCGCCACAGACCGCTTTGCGGCAGTCATTCGGGCATTCATCGAGCGTGTTTTGGTTGCCATCGTCACATTCCTCAAAGCCATCGACGATGCTGTTACCGCAGCGAGGCAAGCGGCAAATAGACGAACAGAAGTCGTTATTGTCGCGGTTGCCGTCGTCGCATTCTTCACCTGCTTCCACAATATCATTGCCGCACTGTGCTCCAGCCTGCGCTTGCGCTGGCGGAGTCGTGGTAGCCGGACTCGGATTTACCGCAGCAACAGAAGACACCGCGGCAGCTCCATGTGTTTCATCTTCCACTTCCGACGCAGTCGGTGCGTTGGTCGAGGCAGAGACAGCCGGCAGAGGCGCAGCCGGCGCCGGGCAGGCTTCCAAATCAAAAATCATTTCACACCCGCCTTTGCAGCCTTTGGCGTCGCAGGTCGGGGCGGTGCATTCCGGCTCGCTGCTGCACTGCGGGACAACATACTGCACTTCCGTCGTCAATCGACCGTCAACAGGATGCAAGACGTAGTATTCTTCTGTTTTGGGCTCACACTCCTCGCCAAGATATGCGGAAACCGTGCCATCGCCGCAGTAGAAGAGTTTGCAGTTCTTGTTGCAGTTTGTGAGACCGTTAAAGCGGCCCACGTCGCACTCTTCTTTTTCAGCTTTTTGGATAACGCCATCACCACAGTTTGGCGGAATAGTGGAGGCTTCGTCGGGGTGGAGAGGGCACCCCTCGGTTCCATACGGAAGACCAATACACGTGGCGAAAGGTTCATCATCAGGGTGAAGCGGACAACCTGCAGCACCGTACGGCTTATTGTCGCAACTTCCGGAAACTTGAGCGCGAAGAGCAACAGTCGTATGTAACACGAGCGAGAGTCCGAACCCCGTCAGAGCCAGAGCCACGATCCGACCGCATTTTTCGATTTGCATATTTCCCTTTATTGTAGCACAAAAGTCCGACCCGGGGAATGCCTTTTAGAGCGTTGAATTAAGGTCTACAGGCTACATCAATATCTGTCGGCGCGTACTGCGTTTGACGCGGCTCCGCCATGGCTTCGAGTTGTTTATCTGTCTCAAGCGAGGTGAGGGCCTGGGCGCGGGCAATTTCCATATTCACGGTTTCCAACTCCAAAAGGAGATGGTGTCGTTCGCGTTCCAGGGTGCGGAGTGAATAACCTTTCGTGGCATTGGCATTTTGGTGGAACAGAATCAGCAGGGCTAGCAGCAAGATGAGTAAGCCGATGGAAATCATCAGAAGCATCGTGCTCTGGGCGACCATTTGCCCGAGTGAGGAGCGTTTGGTCAGCCGAGATTCGGGGAGGCGCACGGTCATTGCTCTGATTCTACCACGAAAGGAACCGGTTCGCGCCGAATCGCGCGGAATTTGGCACTGCGGCTGCGGGGATTCGCTTCGACCTCTGCATCAGATGGAACAATTGGTTTTTTCGTTAGAGGCAGATACTGCGCGGCACGCGCAATCGCTCCGGTGACAGGGTGAATCTCTGGCGTACACAAGAGGCGAAAGGCTTGTTTCACCCTTCTATCTTCAAGCGAGTGAAACGAGATGATGCCGACGCGTCCGCCAGGTTTGAGAAGCACAGGAATAGCACGCAAAAAACGATCGAGCATCTGTAATTCACCATTCACCGCAATGCGGAGAGCTTGAAAGACGAGCGGTAGAATTTTAACCGCAAAGCGGCCACTCACTTGTTCAATGATCGCTTTCACTTGTCCGGTCGTCTGCGGCCTCGCGACCGATAGCTCACGGGCGATTCGACCGGCTTGGCGCAGTTCGCCATACTCTCGGAGCCAATCCGCGATTACTTCAGCGCGTTTGGATTCGAGGAGTTCCGCCGCCGTTTTTCCTTTGCTTCGGTCAAAGCGCAAATCGAGCGGCACGTTTTCACGGTAGGTAAAACCGCGGGCCGGGTCGTCAACGTGCGGCGAGCTGAGGCCAAGGTCAGCGAAAATAATGTCAAAACACCCAAGATTCAACGATGAAATATCTCCGAAGTTTGCGTGGATCAAAGAAAGTTGAGGCAGTTTAGCAAGTTTAGAAAGTTTAGCCCGCGCCTCCTCTAAATTTTGCGAGTCAGCATCCAATCCGACCAGCTCCCCCTCTGATCCGATTGCTTCCAGAAATGCAGTCGCGTGTCCGCCAAGACCCAGCGTCACATCCAAGACTCGATTCCCATGCTCGGGCTTGAGAATCGAAAGAACTTCTGGCCGCAGAATGGGGATGTGATCGTAAGATTCCACGGAGTAAGTATTCTCTTCTTTATGACTTTCTCAAGCGGTTAACCTTGATCAATATATTTATTCTTGTATAGATTTTTTATTCACCTTTTTCCGAGGACTAGAGCCCTCCTTTTTCTTGGAACCTGGCCTACAAATGGGGCAAGGTCCTGGCCCGGTATACCGGTGGCCTCGACTGCAGATATTTTGGTCCGATTTTTGCGTCATCCTGGCATGATATCACAGTGCTGGGGAGACTTCTCTTTTCTCGTAAAATTTCGAAGCGATAGTGGTCACCTCTAGCGTTATCCTTTACCATCCCAGGCACGGAGAGGTGGCTGACCCCACAGTAGCTTCTACGGCGCACTGCGGGGCTGGATGGTTGCCCTCCTTCGTTCCTCCTCGCTCCGCTCGGCGGAGCTACGGAAGGGTGAATGGCTCATTTATTCCTCTGGTTGTCGTCACGGAGAGGTGGCTGAGTGGTCGAAAGCGCCACACTGCTAATGTGGTATACGGGCCTCAATCCGTATCGAGGGTTCGAATCCCTCCCTCTCCGCCAGCCTTCGCTCTGCGAAGGCTGCCCACCGTAGCTCCAATGTCAATGTTTTTTAAATTGTACG
Organism: Candidatus Peribacteraceae bacterium; assembly: GCA_035290765.1. Lineage (GTDB taxonomy): Bacteria > Patescibacteriota > Gracilibacteria > Peribacterales > Peribacteraceae > DATDTQ01. The sequence goes on along the minus strand of DATDTQ010000112.1, from coordinate 2,263 downwards.
AAGAGCAGAGCTACGGCTGGCAAGCCACTGGAGCGAAGGCGGGCTTTTGATACGAATGACAAACCTACGGTTTTTCCCACGGACCCCTTTCCCTATTGTTTTTCGGCTAACAAATCTAAACTGACAACATGAATAATGAAATCCCTGATGCAGTTTCAGCCGCACCCGAAGTGCACGCAGTAGTTTTTGAGAATGAAACGTTTCGCGTATTAGATGTGAAAGTTCCGCGCCAAGCTGTGACAGCGATGCACTCGCACCCGAAAAATATTTGTTATGTTCTCGCAGGCGGAACCCTTCGATTTACACTGCCTGAGGGAAGCATAGACGATCTCCAATTAAAGATCGGCCAGGTTACATCTTCCAATGGTGGAGCTCATATTGTGGAGAACATCGGCTCGACGGAAGTACATGTCATTCAAGTTGAATTGAAGCCTGCAGGCAGTCAATAAGCCGTTGCGCTTTTGCATATCAGGGCTAGGATAAATTCATGGAATCAGCGAACGCAGAAACTTTCTCCTTCGTTGAAACAGGCATAACCGTAAAGCTCGGCCAAAAAGTTAGTTTTGAACAACAAGGTTGGAAATGCACGGGAGAAATAACTGGGATAATTTCTGAAAAACAATCTGTGCAAGTCGAAGTAAAAACCACAGCTTTCGCCAACTCAAAGAATCAGGAGCGAACTGCAAAAATAACATTAAAACCAGACGTCAGGATCATTGATTTACATTTCATCGATGACAAGCCACTTATGCCTGAATTCACTAAATTAACTGTAGATCGTATGCGCGATCTTATGGAAGATCCTTGGGCAGCTCGCAGAAACTTGACGCCGATCTGGAGAGAAACACCGCAGAAAAATGAGGATGGAGAAGAAGGTACATCTGCACGAGATGACAGTCCTCGTCACGCCGCCTGATGAGCGTCATCGGCGTCGATCTTGGCGGCAGTAAAATTGCGGTCGGACGCTTTAGCAATTCTTGGAAGCTGGAAGAAAAACGCCGGCGTGAGGTCACGCCGGGCGAATCGTTTCCAGCGGTCTTTGCTGCCTTAGTCGACGAAGTAAAGGCGCTGCAAACAGACGGAGTTATTGCCCTTGGTGTTGGCGTTCCCGGTCTCATTCATCAACCACAGGGTGTGATCCACACCACGCCGAACATTCCCGGCGGGGAACAGTTTCCCCTGCGGGAAAAACTGGAGAAGGCCACCGGCCTTCTCGTGGCGGTCGATAATGACGCCAACTGTTTCGCACTCGCTTCCGCCAAGCTCGGTTTTGGCAAAGGGAAGAAAGTCGTCGTGGGCATCACAGTCGGAACGGGTGTCGGCGGCGGCATTGTGATTGACGGTAAACCCTTCCGCGGTGCGCACGGTTTTGCCGCTGAGATCGGTCATATGTTACTTCGCCCCGGCGAGCCACCGTATCCGACGCAGGACATGCGCGGCGAGGTAGAGCAATTCTTTTCCGGCAAAGCGATGGGCAAGCGCTGCGAAGCAGCTCGCGATCCCAATGACTACCTCGAAGGCGAAGTTTGCGCCTTCATGCATAAAGACATTTATAAAGAAGTGGCCTGGATGTGCTGTAACCTCACACATTTGCTCGATCCTGACATCATCGTCTTCGGCGGCAGGGCGGGTCGGGCGCTTGCGCCTCACCTTGATGGCATCCGCGTGGAACTCACGCAGTGGCTGCTGCCGGGTACGCCCGTGCCGGAATTGGCGATCGAAACCCTGCCCGATGCCGAGTTACTCGGAGCTGCCCTGCTTACAAGCACTAAGCACTAAATTCTAAACCTCAGGAATCATCGTTTAGGATTTAGAATTTAGTGCTTAGTGCTTTCGCTCCAGGTTTCGTGAAAAGTTCCAGATTTATCGAGGCGCTCAAACCCGTGCGCCCCAAAGAAATCGCGCTGGGCCTGGGTCAGGTTCTGCGGCAGCCAGGCGGAGCGGTAACTATCGTAGTATGAAAGGGATGCATTCATGGCCGGCAACGGAATCGCACGGAGTGCGCCGTGCGCAAGTACGTGACGCCAATTCCCTTCTCTCTCTTTGCTAAAGCGACCGCGGAGTTCGGCCGAAGCTTTTTGATCACCACTGAAAGCTTTGCGGTACACCCGCAGCAGATCTGCCCGAATGATGCAGCCACTTTGCCAGAGCCGAATGATTTCAGGGACTGGTAAGTTCCACTTCTCTTCGATGCTCGCCACCGAGAGCAATTGGAATCCCTGTGCATACGTATTGAGCACAGAAAGTTCCAGGGCATCACAGA
>DATDTQ010000111.1:0-7616 GCA_035290765.1 Candidatus Peribacteraceae bacterium | reverse complement strand
AGACACCGCAGTGGAAGCTGATCGATAACGATACACAGATCGAGCGCACGTTCACGTTCGCTTCGTTTCAGCCGGCGATTGATTTCATCAATCAAGTCGCCAAGATCGCCGAGGCCGAAAACCACCATCCGGACATCCATTTAGAGCGTTTTAAGCGAGTATGCGTGGTGCTTTCTACCCATGCGATTTCGGGCCTTTCCGAGAATGACTTCATTCTGGCCGCCAAGATCGACGCGTTGTCATAACGCGTCAAATACGCTATAATACTTTGATGTTGAAACAAACCACGCTCCTCAGTCTTTTGATCCTCGGAACGCTCCTGCCGCAGCAGGCCAGCGCCTTTATCACCGTCGTGAAAGAAGTCGGTGAGCAGCAATATGTGTTCCAAGCCGACAACGTCGATGCCGCCCTCGTGGGGCAGCCGGGTGGTTTCAAAGTTCGTGTTTCGACTGGTGACATCGATGCTGATCCAACGTTTGCCGATTCTGAACCTGTCACGGGTCTGACGGACATGTTGCGCCTCAACCTGCATCATCAGGATACCGGCGCACGCCAGACCACGTTGTTTACCGAAGAAAGCCCAGGCCTCTACGTTGCGCGCTTCACACCTACAGCTGGCGGCACCTACACTTACACCGTTGCCGCCCTCTTAGAGGGTTTCCCCCTCAGCATTTCCATTACCTGCGTGGGTGGGGAAAGTGAAGAAGTATTTGAAGGCGAAGAAACAGAAGCTCCTACTGAACCAACACCGAGTACGAAGCCCTCGGAAGAACTCTTGCGTGAAGGGGAAATCACTTGCCCGAATGCCGGCGGCACGGCGCTTCGTTTCCCACCCGATACTGACCTTGAATACGACGAAGAGATTTCGCACGGTAGCGCGCCCACCGCTGAGCTTCAGGGAATCATCAATAGCCTCGTCTTCTCGCGGACCATTCTGTATGTCATTACGGGCGTAAACCTCATTTTGAGCGCTATCTTTGGCATCATGCTATCGCGCGCCGTTTTCTAGAAGAGGGAATTGACAGCCTCGGTTTCAGGTCTAGGATGCCGCTAAGCTCAGATCCTTGAAAGCAGCGGCGGATCACTTCTTGGAGACGCACCTTCGCGTCCACCAAGTACTCTCGCTAGAGGAGAAACTGCCTAAATTGAGCTGAGTGGTGGAGGGGTATGTCTTCCGACAAATTATTTTTATGAACTTAAAATGTTCATGTGCTGTTGCACAACCTATTTGTTGTGAGGGATGTCCCTGACACACCGATTGTTCTGGCCAATCACGCGATTTTTATCCTAACAAGGAAAGGAAACCCCCTATGATTGCGCGATTGTGTGCCGCGCTTGGAGCGGTGCTACTACTTATGATCGTCTTGTTCGACAAGTCGATCACCCAAGTGCCAACCTCGAAAAGAGACGGTAATACTGTTAACAATGTGGCCATCGTGGCTAACGGAGGTAACAGCATACCCGTCCATATTGTTGTTTCTCAGACGTACTTAGTCGAAAAATCGATCCGCAACGCAACAAGAAGGGAGGGGCTCGTTTGGGCTTTGATGCCTGCCCGCCCTCGAATATTGCTGGCATAGTCCAGCACTGAGCAACACAAGAAACTGTCATTGTCTACCACAAGACAGTTCCGCCGTCGCCCACACATGTGTGGCGACGGTTTTTTTTATTTGTGCTTGCGGTGGAACTTCTCGTGTACCTCTTTCAGTTGAGGATTTGTGACGTGCGTGTAGATCTGCGTAGTACTGAGGTCTTTATGGCCCAGCATCTCCTGGACGCTGCGGAGATCTGCGCCATTCCGCAGGAGATCCGTTGCAAACGAATGGCGCAACGTATGCGGTGAAGGGTCAGTAACAATTCCCGCTTGCAGTGCATACTTCTTGACCAAGTTATAAATTGAGATGCGGGATAACCGAAACCTCTCACCTGGTGGCATCTCGCTCTGTGCTTTTTCCGGTGCGCGGATGAAGAGCGGTTGCAAGGAATCGACGCGGCTCTCCATATAGTCCTGCAAAGCCTCCGCCGCCCGCAGTGAGATAAACACGACGCGGATCTTGCCGCGCTTTCCGCGGACGGAGATCTCGCGCGTTTTGAAGTTGATATCTTTCACGTTCAGTGACCGAAGTTCGCTCAAGCGCAGGCCAGTGCTAAAGAAGAGTTCCAGGATCGCGCTGTCGCGCTTACCCGCCCGTGTCGAGGTATCGGGCGCGGCGAATAACCGCTCCAATTCTTCGGCAAACAGGACTTTGACTTGGCGCGGCTCCTCTCTTAGCCGCGTGATGCGGTCCGGCGGATAGACATCCATCTCTTCTTCTTGGAGCAAATACCGCAGAAACGCGCGCAAGACCGTCAGATGGTAGTTTTTGGTCCGGACGCGCAGTTCCTTGCCCTGTTTGGTCCGCGCTTCGTGCAGCTGCTGCTTGAGGCTCCGAATGACGTCCTTTGAGAAGTCCTTAGGGGAGGTGAGTCCCGAGAGACCCAGAATCAATGTGAGTGACCGGCGGTAGTTATCCACCGTTAATGGTGATTTGTTCTCCTCAGACTGCAGGAACTGCAGGTATCGATCGACGGCTTGAGCCAGGGGGGAGCGGGCTTTCGTCTGCATCTTGTACTTAACATAATGCATTTTATGTTAACTAATCAATTGACAACTCTCGGACTGACGTTTCATCCATACTTCTATGGAGCCTTCCGAGCTACAAGCAATCCGTGAGTATTATGCAGACTATCGCGATGCATTTGCTGACATAACAGCAGACGATAGGCGGAAATATGAAGGCCAGGTATTGGCTATCCTGGAAAGGATATCCTTGAGTTAATGGTTGTACTATATATTTTTTATCATCATTCTATGGACAAACTGATACCAGCTCCAGATCCACGTGATATTTTGAATCAAATAACCGCAGACGAATTACACAGTTCAGATAGGAAAGAAGACGCTCCGACGCCAGCTGTACCTGCCATCGTGGTTAATGAAGCCAATAGAGCCAAACTCGCAGCGCTATTTCGCAGGACACTTATCACACATCCCTTAAAATTGGTCGTATCGCGCCAGACTCCTAAATCTTGAATAATTAGTTAGTTCAATAATCCCAAAACCCATTCTGTCAAAGAGGCCGTGTACTGCTGCGGCAGAAATGTGTAGTACAAATTACCCAGCGTTTCCCGCAGCAAACTGGCCTGCTCAAATAGTGGCCCGGCCGAGCGGTCGGCGGGATACGTCTGTAGCGGTGCAAAATTTTGCATTGAGGCCAGCAAAACGATGCGGCGCAAGTGGTACCGATCCGAAATCGCTACGATCGAAGCACAATCGTTCACCAAGGTTTTGGAAAACTGCAAGTTTTCCCAGGTGGAAGTCGCCTGTTCTTCGATACGAATGACCGATGAAGGAACGCCGAGATTTCCCGCCAGCGTCGCCATGACCACGGCTTCACTCTCTTTGAACGAGTCCCCTCGCCCGCCCGTGAAGATGAGGCGGCGTAGTTTCTCTTCTCCGTACAGTCGCGCGGCCGTCTCCACGCGCCGCGCGATACCCGGCCCCGCCGCTTCCCTCCCGTGAACAGTTGCCCCAAAGACCAACCCGCAATCAGCTGGAAAGATGGCAGTGGCGCCGAAGCTCAATCTCACATGGATAAATGTCATGACTACGGTCAGAAGACCAAAGAAAAGCAATGTGGAGCAAAACGCCAGAATCCACGTCCCGCCATTGGTTTGGTACTTGGCCATCATTGCGTAACCGTCACGCGAATATGATACGTAATCGTGGGCAGACGCCGATTCCACGGTGGCCACATGGAAATATGCGCCCGGTGGACTTCCGGAAAATTCTCAATGATCCGTTCCGCTTCGTCAGGTGTCTTGCCGGCAACGGCTTCGCGAATGCGTTTGGCAAAGTGAGCGCCGGCTGGTGCCAGCGGGTCGAGTACATATTGCTGGGTACCCGATAAATCGATGGTTAATTTGATCCAGCGCATGTCATCATCGTAACTGATGACGTGTGCGTTTAAGCGGTCCAGCGTCACGGAATCGAGGCGCAACTCGCGACCCGCTTCCACGTGCTCAGCGAGTTCGCTGCGCAGCAGATCCAACACCGCCTGCCGATCATATGCATAGGCTTCATACAACAGTGTTCCCGCGACCGGCACGGACGTGATTTGTTCACCCAAAAATTCTGTCGGCAGCGTCACGCCGGTAAACGAGGACTTGGTCAATTCCTCATAGTAGAGACGCGTCATATTCTTGGTTGGATTTTGGGCGTTATGGAACTCCAGTTGTTCATCAACGAGTTGGTTCGCCGAACGGTATAACTCCTCTTTCAATTCTGTTTCCGCCACGGCTAAATCTTCTGGCTTGAGGACCGTGCGGTGCGCCGTCTGCCCGCCGGTGGCGGCCGTGACGTTGCGGATCGTAAGATCCGCTCGATTCGCCGGGTACAACCCAATGAAGTACCACTCCACATTCGCCGGTACGTTGCCGCGGTCCCCAATAATTTCATCGTATAAATCCAAGTCGTCGGCAATCGCCGGCACCGTCACCTCTTCACCCGGTTCCACTGTAACCGGCGCGTCAATCCGGAAGACCATACCTGCCTGATTGGCGAGGCGGGAATCTTTGCGGAGGCGATACAGTTCTGCCGACACATTTTTAATCGCCATGTCCGTACGCGCACTTTGCCCGGTGAATTCTTTGCTGATGCGATCAAACGTAATGGTCCGGTCAATGCGCACACGTATGGGGTGGAGTGGAATCGATCGAACGCGCGGGGAAATATCGGTTACCGTCACTCCAGTCTGCACCAGGAAGATATTTGCCGCTTGCGTCACCGTGTCCTCGCGAGGCTCAACCGTTATCTCTGCCGCCGGTAAGAGCCGAAGCGCCACAAACAAAAATAACCCTGCACTCACAAAGATCAGGATCCAGATGCGTACTTTTGGTAAGGACAGAAGTCCCATCGCCTGGAGCCGCGAACGCAACTGCTGTCGCCAGACATGCGGTGAAAAAGCCCGGAGGGCGTCTGACAACTGCGCATGTTCGCCCAGGAAACTACGGAGGTCCGCGCCACGATCAATAACGCGGATGCCCTTGGCGCGCGCGGCGCGAGCCAGCGCGCGGTGATTGGTGGCTAGCCGCAAACGGCTGCCGTGTTTGGATAGGTGCTTCAGCGCTTTTTCCAAATCTTTAGCTTCCAGTCGGAGCTGCCGCTCCAGCGCCCCAAACAACACCAAACCCTCCGCTTGCTTTGGGTCAACGCGCTTCAAAAAAACCTCAAGCGTTTCCCCATCCTTTGGTAGAAATAGCGTCAGCGACGGCATGACAGGACTATCGTAACGAAAAAAGTAATAAATTCTAAATTCTAAGCACTAAACTGAATATGGAGAATTTAGTGCTTCGAATTTATCGCTTGAAGGGCACGTAATGCTGGCAATTCCTTTCCGGCGATAAACTCGAGCATCGCTCCACCACCGGTACTCACAAAAGTAAAGCGATTATGCTGGAGACCCATCCGGTCAATCAAATCGAGTGTGTCGCCGCCGCCTAAAATCGTTTGGGCGCCGCGCTTGGTCGCCGCTGCCACCGCTTCTGCTATGCGCCGCGATCCAGTGGCGAAAATGTCAAGCTCATGGAAACCGAGCGGTCCGTTCCAAATAATCGTTTTTGCCTGCGCCAGGAGCGCAATGTACTGATCAATCGTTTTCCTACCCACATCAAAAATCTTCATGTCCCCTTCCGTATCTTCAACCGGAATATCGAGTATTGGAGTGTCCTCTTTCGGTTCTGAAGCCACCACAACGTCCGCTGGGACATGAATCTGAGCCCTCCCCTCCCCTTCACTTTCGAGCATGATACGCCGGGCAATTTCGATGAACGCTTCTTCGTGAAGCGAAACGCCAATGTCGTATCCGCGCGCCAGCAAAAACGTATTGGCAATTCCCCCACCCAGAAGCACGTCGTCCCCTTTTCCCAAAAAGTGTTCAATGACTGGCACTTTGGTTTCCATCTTCGCGCCGCCAATGACTAAGACGAGCGGACGCGTTGGTTTCCGCAGTGCCGCCGTGAGCTTTTCCACTTCTTCCTGCAGTTGCAAGCCCATGTAAGCAGGTAGCAGTGCGGGCACTCCCGTCATGCTGGCATGGTCGCGATGGCAGTTCGGAAACGCATCGTTCACGTAGGCATCGGCCAATGCTGCGAGCTCTTTGGCAAACGCAGCCCGCTCGTCCGCGTTTTTGCTGTTCTCTCGCGCGTCGAACCGTAGATTTTCGAGGAGCAACACTTCGCCCTGTTTGAGAGCACGCGCAGCGTTCACCACTTCTGGGCCCACGCAGGATTCGGTGAATTGGACCGTAGTACTGAGAAGCTCCGCCAGAATCGGCTGAAGGGGCTTTTGGCTCAGCGCTGCCACACGCTGTCCCTTCGGTCGGCCTTGATGTGACATAATGATGAGTGAAGCGCCCGCATCGAGAATGTGACGCATGGTAGGGAGCAGCGCTCGAATACGTGTGTCATCCGTCACCTGGCCCTGTTCCATTGGCACATCAAACCCTGCCCGCAGCAGGACGCGCTTTCCCCGGAGGTCTGCCGACCGTAGCGTCTGGTACGCCAAGTGCGGGCAGTCTAGCAGGATCGAGCGCACGCTCGTCAACTGCTCATAAAAAGCGCGCCTCAGTCTCTTAACGAGCGGTGGTCAAGAGACGGAGAGCATTCTCCGGGTGCTCCGGGGTGTCAACGTAGTGACCTTGCAAGACACCGCCTCGGTTTCGGACCAGATTCACACGGCCTTGCTTGATTGCCTCAGTGCTCACTTCATCAAGGAGTTTCATGACCTCGGACTGTAAGGCCGGATCCACAGCATAGAGACGACGATCAAAGTGAAACATTTCACTCAGTCGTTCTGGCAGTGTCTGGATTGTCGCCGGGTAGTGGACCATGGAGCCTCCAGTCCCCTTTTCCGTTAGGTACGTATTCCACATCTGTAGCAGCTCCGCTCGCTTGGCAAAGCGGCCCAGCAGGCCATAAATCTCGCGGTGCGTATCGGTGTGTGACTTCGTCATTCGCGCTCTATCGTACTATAGTATGGCCCGTATGGGACTCACTGCCGTCCTGACCGCACTGCTCGCCTTTGGCATTTGCGTCGCCTTGCATCTCCTGGCGCTGCGTCTCTTCCCGCAGTTGAACCTGCTCGACTTTCCGGAGCGCTATAACTTGCGCCGGGCCCGTCTCCCCTACCCCACCGGCATATTGGCCGTCCTCACCTTCCTCGGGTTCTTTCTGTGGCTTGAACCGATCAACCGCCAAAGTCTCGGCATTGTCCTGGGAGTGATTCTCCTCGCCATTACTACGTTTATCGATGACCGTCGTCCCCTCCCCTGGTATGTGCGGCTTGGCATACAGCTGATCACGGCGTTTATTGTCTTTGGATTCGGCACCCGCATTTACTCAATCACCAATCCGTTGACTGCCGACGGTATTATCAAACTCGATTCGATTGTGTTTCGGATGTCACTCTTTGCCGATCCCCCGCTCTGGAGCGGACTGTTTACCATTCTCTGGCTCGGGCTCACCATGAATGCGCTGAACTGGTTCGATGGCATTCCCGGCCAAGTGTCGGTGCTTTC
>DATDTQ010000110.1:0-6790 GCA_035290765.1 Candidatus Peribacteraceae bacterium | reverse complement strand
TGATCTTTTTGACTGATTCAACGATGCCCGCCAGCGTGATCTTCTGGCCGGCACTGTCCTTCTGCAAATTTGCAATTAAGTGCGCCTTTTTGCCGATATATTTGCGCAGTCCTGCGAGAGGATGACTGGAGATATACATGCCCAGCGTTTCTTTTTCCCAAGCGAGCTTCTCCAGATGCGTCGCAGGTTCAGTCGGTGGGAACTCAATATTTGTTTCCTCAACAGAAGTTCCGATGTGTGAAAACATGTCGGTTTGACTTACGCTTACATCTTGAGTGGTCTTTCCATAGCCCACAATTAAGTCGTAGTGCTCAACCACTTGCCTTCGCTCGCTGAGCGAATCGAAAGCGCCAGATCTCCCCAGCGATTCCAATAGTTTCTTATTCAGAATCTTACTGGGAACGCGGCGGGCAAAGTCTTCCATACTTTGGAACTTGCCACCTTCTTCACGCACCTTAATGACTTCCTGCACGGAACTTTCCCCAATCCCTTTAATGGCGGTTAGACCAAAGCGAATCGCATTCCGTTTGCCTTCCTTCCCCTGGTTTTTTGCCAGGACTGCCGTGAAATGACGAAGTGACTCATTCACGTCGGGAGGCAGCACGTCAATGTCCATCGCACGACACTCTTCAATCTCAATCAATACTCGATCACTGCGCTGCGCATCCGCGCTAAGGAGCGCAGCCATAAATTCCGTCGGGAAATTCGCTTTGAGGTAAGCGGTCTCATACGCAATGCGTGCGTAACCAGCACCGTGTGCTTTTACGAAACCGTAACCGGCGAATGGCGTGATAATGTCGTCAAAAATTGTTTCAGCCAGTTTTCGATCATATTTTTTGGCAACGGCGCCTTGCACAAAGCGTTCACGTTGTTCGTCGAGAACAGATTTAATCTTCTTGCCGATGGCGCGGCGAAGCACGTCAGCTTCACCCAAGGTAAAGCCGGCAAACACCTGCGCGATTTGTAGAATCTGCTCCTGGTACACACCAATGCCGTATGTCGGTTCCAAAATTGGTCGCAGATCATCATGAATGTAGCGGACTTTTTCTTGGCCGTGCTTACGCTTGATGTAACTCGGGATGTATTCCATCGGGCCCGGCCGATAAAGTGAAACCATCGCTGTAATATCGTTGAATTCCGTCGGTTTAAGCTGTTTCAAATAGCGCCGCATCCCAGGCGATTCCAGCTGGAACACGCCTGTAGTTTCGCCGCGTTGGAGCAAGCCGTAGGTGGCTTTATCATCAAGTGGAATTTTCTCCATCACTAGTTGTTCATCACGCGTGCGCTTAATAATCTCCAATGTCGTCTGAATCACCGTCAGGTTCATGAGACCCAGGAAGTCCATTTTCAAAAGACCAAGTTCTTCGAGTGGTTTGGCGGAAGTTTGCGTGATGATGATCTGCTCATCTTTCGGCGCACGCTGCAGCGCCGTGTATTTCACAGTCGGTTCTTCTGTAATAATTACGCCACAGGCGTGAATCGAGACGTGGCGGGCTTTGCCTTCCAGCTTCAGCGCCGCATCGATGATTTTGCGGTATGTATCATTACTTTCATAAGCGGCCTTTAGCTCCGTTGTATCGAGAGCCTCTTGTAGCGTCGTTCCAGGACGATCAGGGATTAATTTGGCCATCGTATTCATTTCCATGAACGGAACGCCATAGGCTCGGCCGACATCTTTCACGGCGGCGCGTGCGGCCAGCGTTCCGAACGTACAAATTTGGACCACGCGATCCTTGCCGTATTTATCGCGGACGTAATTGAGCACTTCATCACGGCAGTTATCCGCAAAATCAATATCAATATCCGGCATCGTTATGCGCTCCGGATTCAAGAAGCGTTCGAAGAGCAGGCCATGCTCCAAGGGATCGAGTGTCGTAATATCAAGGCAGTACGAAACAATCGAGCCGGCGGCTGAACCGCGGCCTGGTCCGACGGTAATGCCGCGACGCTTAGCCTCTTTCACAAAGTCCGAGACGATTAAAAAGTAGCCAGAGAAACCCACTTTTTCGATAACCTCCAATTCATATTGAACACGGTCCTTTTGGACTTTGGTAGCCTTGGGATACTTCGTTTTGAAATCCTTAGCGACCACCTCACGCAGCAACTCGTCCTCCGTTTTTCCTTTAGGAACGGGAAACCGAGGAATGTGATGTGTGGAAAAATCGAAGCCCACCTTTGTTCTGTCCGCTATGACGCGTGTGTTTTCTAAAGCCTTCGAAACGTGGGCGAAAGTTTCTTCCATTTCAGCAAATGGCCGCATCGAAAAATCGCTATCGCGCATCGAGAAGCGGCTCGGATCATCAACGCGAGCATTCGTTTGAATGCAGAGCAGCACATCGTGCGCTTCGGCATCATCTGGTCGACAGTAATGAGCATTGCACGTCGCGACGAGCGGCACACCAAATTCTTTGCCCCAGTGGATTAACTGCTGGTTCGCTTCCGACTGACCAGTGACATTCGGCAGATCCATTAATTCAAAATACAAGTTATCTTTGCCAAAGAACGACCGATACAAATCAACTAACACTTTGATACGTTCGCCATCTTCAGCGAGCGCGGCCTGCGGGATCGCGCCGCCGATTGGACCGGTCAAAGCAATCAGGCCTTTGCCAAATTGCTTTAAAAGCTCGTGATCGACACGAGGTTTGTAATACATCCCTTCCAAAGCGGCCTTCGTTGCTAGTTGCAACAGGTTTTCATAGCCCTGCTGCGTCTCTGCAAGGAGTACAAGTGGATAGCGCTTTGTATCCAGTCCGCTTTCCTTATCGTGTCGACTGCGCGTAGCCACATATGTTTCAAGACCCAGGATAGGTTTTATGTCGGCAGCCTTCGCCGCTTTATAAAACTCTATCAGGCCATAGGTATAGCCCTTATCTGCCAGCCCAACGGCGGTTTGCCCCAGCTCCTGCGCCCGGAGCACCACTTCGCCCGGGCTCGGGAGAGCCTCCAATAAGGAATAGGTGGAGTGATTGTGCAAATGGACAAAATCAGCCGTTTTCATGGGTTTCCAGTGTAACAGAAGCCAACCTACCGGAATCCAATTATGGCGTGTTCCCGGGAACCCTAATCCTTAATTCTTAACGGCGTTAAGACAGGCTTGATGAACAGCCGGATTCCCCAAGAACGTGCCATTGGTATATGGGAAGCATTGGTCAGCCAAAATAACTTTCAGCACATTGCCCAACTCAACTGCGCCTGGTCTGCCGAGACATGAGCGCAGTAAAAACCAGGTTAAACCACGACCAAAATTACGCATGCCTTTATCCAGTTTGTTCGCCAATATTCCAATTTCTGCCGTACCTTGCCGAAGCGATGCCATGTGATGACTAAGGCGGATTGGAGCGTCCACAAGTTTTGCCACAGCGATGCTTTCCTCCACCGCTTGCTGTTGGCTTCGGTTACTGAGCGTTAGCACCGCTTGACTGCGAACAAGAGAATCAAGCAAGTCTGCCAAATCAAAAACAAACAAAGCGCTGACTTCACGCGGTACAAGTGTTTCTGCTGCCGCCCGTCTAGCCGTCCAAGCAACACGTTGTTCAATCAAGCGTTTAATGACCGCTGATTCGTTGCGTTCGAACGCAAACGATCCGCGTGGTTCCAAGCGGGTTAAGCCGAGCAAGTAAATGAGATTACTGACGGCGGCCTGCGCAGGTTGGCTGCTTCTGGCGCTCGAAGTGGCTTTTACTAGCTTTGCGACGTCTGGTGGCAGCTTGGCATCATTGAGAATTTGGTGAAAGCAACCCTTGAATGATCCATGTTCCCACAGTTCGGAGACCGTTGAACCAAAATGTGTCAGATCTGGCCCATCAGCACTTTGATTGATAGCAGCAGCAGCTCCGCCTAAATCACCAACTCCTTTGATAAATATATCTCGTTCAGCGAGCAACCCCTCAAGCGCCTTCATTTCGGCCATCGTTGGAGCATACGAGCCATACGCCGGGGCTGTCTTTAGATCACAGCCGTAACTTAGCGCACGTCTGGAGCTTGATGCTGATGAAGCTGAACTACTTGAACCTTGGACGTATCCACCCGCCATTGGCGGCAAATAATCAGTACTGAATGGGCAAAGCGCAAGCTCGGGTGACGGCAAACTGACATCCGGCGCCGGTTGATGGCCATTTGCCATGCAACCGTAATACGTGAGAAAGGGCTGGCCGCCGTTCGCTTGGCATGTTGGTCCGGGAAGGGCAATGCAAAAAGGAATGCCGACATCAGGGTCTACTATGATCAAGCAACCAGAGGTATTCAGGCCGCTGATGTCATCAAAAGAATAAATGCGGTGCCATGTAACATCTTCGATGAAGGGGTCGGCGTAGCCACTCAAAAAGTTTTTCTGGCGATCGCGCGCAAATCCCATGAGGTCAATCAGGAGAGGCAGCGCGCTCGCTCGCCCTTCTTCATACGCTTTTCCTAATTCACAGCGCACTTCCTCCGTTGCCGCCTCAAGGATGGTGAAGTCTAAAGCAGTGCAGGCGGTTTGCTCAAAGAGCGCGTCTTGTTCTTCACCTAACGCAATGTCCGAATCAACAATCCGGTTCATAGCGGCGGCGAGTCGCGGGAGCCATTCTTCTCGATAACCATCAGTCACATCGACTGTCTCCTTCGATTGAGCATTGTTGATACCTGCTTCAATCCGTTGCAGTACTTTTCCTACATAATGACTAGAAGTTGGCTGTTGTCCGAGCGCATCTTTCGCGGCGGGATCGCTCGTACAGCTACCCAGGGCAGCAAACGCGGGGTGGGCCCAAAAGATGAACAAGCCGGCAAGCAGTGGCAGCAACCGTTTCATTGCGATTGAAAGAGTGAACAACCTTGTTCGTTATAACGAGGGCACATGTATGAGGGCCACTTCGTTTCACCGATTTGGCCGATTAATCCGGCCGCTATTTTTATAAGCGAGCCGAATTCACCGAGTGAACGATCAATAAAGTCTTCATACAAACTCGTAGCGGCACGTACGCCAATGCTCGCAGACGCAGCCTGCGCCAAATACGATCGGATTGCTTGTTCTTCTGCCTGCGCCTGCATGCCAGTTACTTGCATACTTGCTTCGTAGTAAGGCAATACCATCTGGCGCGTCGGAGAGAACAAACAAAGTACCGGCGGGGTCAGAGGTGGATAGCCATTGGCCTGGCAAACTGCAATATCAGCCGCGCGGACCATTTCCAGTCCTCGGTACAATGGAACGTAGGGCACATGGGCAGCCGGCATTTCAATGAATGCGCCGTTCTGGGGATCTGGCGCAGCGCAACCATCCCAAGGATACGCTTCGTCGCCACTGCCAAAGGTCATGCGTCCAGGAATGAGTCGAGAGCCTTCCATCGCTTGTTCAACACACTGGCCGATGTAGCACAGATTATTCCCAATCGTATTTTCATATTGCACTTTGCAGTTAGGACTACAGCTGACCGGAAATGAGGCTTTTATTGATTCGATGCGGGCTTCCGGGGGCGCTGCTTCCTCTAAAAAAGCAGAGCATGCTTCGCCGGCTCCGGTATGGCTCTTAACAGAAGTTACTATTTTATGAATCAATTCTTCCTCCTGCTTTATTTTCTCATCCTCTTTCCTCTTTTTCTCCTCTGGTGTTTCATTTTCTTCCATTATTGGTGGAGGAGAACATTGCCCCCCGCAGGATTGATTGGCGATGGCGCCAGCGCATTCTAAAATGCCAGTATCTGTATCCTGGAAATTTCCGTCTTCGGCCATGGCCTTGCAAGCGACGAGCGAGGGGTACCATTGAAGGCTGCAGCATTCTTGGAGAAGATTCTTTTCTTCATCGAGCAGGGCCACTAATTCCATTGGATCGCCAACTGGCCCCTCCACTTTTTCTTTAAATGCCAGCCGATTTTCAAAAAGTTTTCTTTCCAAACTTTCGCGTGGACTCCTAGAGCACAATTGCTGCGCCACAACAAGTTCCTTCATCATCGTGTATTGAGCGGGCAAGCCTGACTTCTCATTAACACAGACCTTTAGTCGTCCCGTATTAGCATTGTAATCTCCAGTAAAACATTTTTTATCGTCAGGAGTGTTCTCATCCGGCGGACTCGGAATACATTCTATGTCTGGCATACAGGTCTGGCACTGAGCATCCAGATCCGCCCCATCAGCAAAGTTGGCGGTGGCCGAGGGGTCATAAAGAGACAATCGCCACCCACCAGTAGTGCAAATATCGGGGCCTGAATCAGTGACATGAATCGGCAATTCAGATCTGTAGTTATACGGCAAACACTCAACGAGGGTGATGGTTAAATCTGAATCTGGAGGGGTTGGCTCCGACACAATCCGTTTTGTGTTCTCATCCATCCATTGGTCGTCACGGGTGATATCTGGCAGGCCCGGCGCGCCATGCCATTTCCCATCATTCTGCTTGTACCAAAAATTACCTGCAGTATCTTCCCGAATCTCTCCCGCCTTCGCATTGGCGGCCAGATACAGTGGCTGGCCACGGGTTTGCGAGCAGTTACCACCTTCAACCGGACGGCACAAGTACCCGCGCGCTCCAATGGGATGACTACAAATTCCACCCGTAAGGGCTGGTTCTGGTATGTCATCGGGATACGTCCCACCCAGTCGTACTGTGCCGGGCGCCATTCTTGATTCAAGCGTTGGCATGACCGGCTCAAGAGGTAATTGCCACTGCAAGCCAACATCATCTTGGCGTATCCAAATGACTACGCCGAGATCATCAAGTGATACCGATTTATATAAAACGGGTTCACCATCTTTAAGCAGTAAAGCGGCGAGTCCACGGAGTGCACTTTCGAGAGGACAATGTCTCATCGTCAAAATT
>DATDTQ010000109.1:0-2449 GCA_035290765.1 Candidatus Peribacteraceae bacterium | reverse complement strand
AATTTCTTAAACTATGAGAGTGCTTTGGTGTCCAGTCCGAACACGGTATGCTAGAGCTGATGTATGACGTCTTAATTGTCGGTCTCGGCTGCGCGGGCTATACGGCGGCCATTTACTGCGCCCGATATAAACTTTCCGTATTTATCGTCGGGTCCGAGGAGGGCGGCATGGGTGTGACCGCTGCGGAGGTCGGCAACTGGCCCGGGGATATCGACGTAAAAGGTCCCGAGCTCATGGAACGCTATAAAAAACACGCGCTCAGCTTCGATTCCGTTAAACACCAGATTGCCTGGGTGAAGTCGGTAGCCAAAAAGTCTGACTACTTTGAGCTGACGATCGATGGTGGTGAAACAGTGCAGGGCAAAACCGTTATTTTTGCGACCGGTTCGCAAAAGCGGCACCTCGGCGTGCCGGGCGAAGATCGTCTCTCCGGCAAAGGCGTGACGTACTGCGCCACGTGTGATGCTTTCTTCTATAAGGGCAAAGACGTGGCGGTGCTCGGTGGCGGCGACAGCGCCGTGGAAGGCGCGGCGATAGCAGCGCAGGTAGCGAAGAAGGTTTATTTGGTTCATCGCCGCGAAGAATTCCGGGCGGAACCGTATTGGGTCGATAAAGTGCAAGAAAAAAAGAACGTTGCATTCGTGCTCCTGCGTAATGTGACCGAAATTCTCGGTGATCAAAAGGTTTCGGGCATTCGGCTGGATAAAGAATGGAATGGTTCGAAGGATATTCCAGTCGATGGCGTGTTCATTGAAATCGGAGCGACACCGGCCACGGAACTACCCAAAGCATTGGGCTGTGAAGTGGAAGAGCGGGGTTTCCTCAAAGTGAATGCGGATATGAGTACCAATGTGACAGGCGCGTTCGGGGCGGGCGATGTGACCAACGCCAGCAATCACTTTGCCCAATTCGCCACGGCCGCCGGAGAGGCGAGCGTGGCAGCCAACTCGGTCTTTAACTACCTCCAGCAGGCCGGTGGAGAGGCCCATAAAGGCGGATCGATGGGGGGAGGCTGAGGCACATAAACTAACTTGCTAAACGTGCTAAACCTTCTAAACGTTTTGCAAGTTGGACAGGTTTAGCAGGTTCGAACGTGTAGATTGTCCATCGTTTTCTTGCAAAAGGCTTCCAAATCTTTAGGCTGCTTGCGTTATGCCTCGCGGAAAGCGAACCGTCTTTATGGCTTCTTGCGGCGAATGTAATCGCCGGGTGGGAACCGTGCGTCTGCTCAAGCAGAACAGCAAGGGTGTTTCGTGGAAGGATTTTAAGCCCGCCAAATTCTGTTCAGACTGCCGCAAAATTCAGCCGCTGAAGCTCAAAGAAGAACGCCACTCAGACTGAACCTCACCTACAATATTCTAGCCATGGAACAATGGAGCAATGGTTCCATTGTTAAGTTATAGTAGTTCTATGTCAGATGACACCTACCGCCAATGCGCCGCGCTGGCTGTGTTTCGTCAAACGGATGCGTTCGATGAGACTGGCAGCCCCGTGCGCGAAGTGTTATTGCTTCATAAGCCTCGCAAGAAAGATGCCTGGCAATTGCCGCAAGGTGGGATTGAGCCAGGCGAAACAGTCGAGCAAGCCGCGCAGCGGGAACTCCGTGAAGAAGCCGGTTTGAATGTTGATATTTTGGGACGGAGTGAGACTGTGTATCAGTACGATTTTCCGAACTCGTATCGCCGCTTCCGACCGGACAATGTTCGGGGGCAGCAACTCCATTTTGTATTTGCGCAGCTGCAGCATGACCAAGTCGTGACGGTGGATAGGAAAGAGATCGATTCCCATGCTTGGGTCTTACCGGCTGATATTCAGCGCTACATCGGGCGTGTGGCCTACCGCCAGACGGTGGAGCGAGTGCTGGAGGAGGCGGCTAAAATATTGTAAGATCAACTCCATTGACAAAAACAAATTAGAAATTAAGGTAAACATATGAAGGTTGATTATTACCTGCCGGAGCTGGCTGAGAAAACGCCGGAAACCCATGCTCCAGCCTCACTTTTTGAGGAAGTCATGCGTCAGCGAAAACGGTTGACCTCAATGTTCCAGGATCAGCGTCCACTACATTTTGTTATATACGCCGATGCAAACGAATCTTGTGAGGAATTTTGTTTCATGTTTGATCCGAAACATAATCATGCGAATGTCATCGAGATGCTGGGTAGCAAGTCTGCAAGCAAGCACACATATTTTTCTGATTGTAAGGATCCAATTGTAACGGCTTTGGGAAAGTATCAAGCTAAACATGATCTGACATTTGAACATAATGATTATGCCGAAATTCAAGACAGTCAGCGTCTTGCTTCAAGCCTCCAGCAGGCGCTTGATCAATTTCTCAAGGGAATTCTCAAGTAAGGAAGTCCTCATCCGGATAGGATTTTTTGCGAAGTCGGGTAATCTGGCTTTGTGAGAATTGATGAATTACAACTCGAGAATTTCCGGTCCTACG
>DATDTQ010000108.1:0-4164 GCA_035290765.1 Candidatus Peribacteraceae bacterium | reverse complement strand
ACGTTTCTTGACAGGTAACTTGGGATGTTTTGCAGCGGTGCTTTGGTGGTCCGGCAAGATAGGGCGCGCCATATTTTCGCCCCTAATACAAACAAGGCATCGCATAATGGATGCAAGGTTATTCACCTCGAAGGTGCCTTTACTGGCACGTTTTAGAGTATCTACTTTCGTTAGCCCACAACCACCAACCTGCGAGGAGTCATGCAAGCGATAGAAGAGGAGTTGGAGTTTGATACGCCGCTGGAGGAAGAGGTTGAGGAGGCAGACGTTCAAGCGGGACGGAATCGCATATTTACGGATCAGGGAGATCCTGAAATTGATTCCCTTTACAAAAAATGGAAACGAGGAAAACTCATTGTCCAGGCGGACTTTCAACGCCAGTTCGTATGGGACTCTAAAAAATCTAGCAGGCTCATCGAGTCATCTCTCTTGGATATTCCCTTGCCAGTGGTTTACATATCACAAGAAAAAGACGGAAATGAGTACGTGATTGATGGGCAGCAAAGACTTACTTCATTCTTCTCGTTTATAGATGGTAGATTTCCGGATGGTGTGGACTTCCGCCTTTCTGGGCTTAAAGTCTTTTCGGAGTACAACCGAAAACGGTTTACTGAGCTATCCGCAGAAGATCAAGATAAGGTCCGATGCTGCAAGATTCGCACTATCACTTTTCGTAAAGAATCTGATCCTAATTTAAAGTTTGAAATATTCGAAAGACTAAATACGGGATCGGTTTCGCTCAATGACCAAGAACTACGTAATTGCATCTACAGAGGCCCATACAATCAGCTGCTCAAGAAACTAGCAACTGACTCAGAATTCATGTCCTTAATGGGCATTACGAAACCTGATACACGCATGAAGGATATAGAGCTTGTTCTTAGGTTTTCAGCCTTCTTTCACCAGACATACCTGAACTACAAACCTCCGATGCGGAGTTTCCTCAACAACGAAATGGAGAAGTACCAGTTCATTACGGAATCAGAATCAGCGATATTGAGAGCTGGGTTCAAGAATTCCGTAATTATTATTAAATCCGTCTTGGGCACTAATGCGTTTAAACGGTATTACAAGGGTTCTGACTCTGATCCCAATGGACACTGGGAACCGAAAAAATTCAATGCATCGCTGTACGATATTTTGATGTATTCCTTCGCAAAGGAAGACAAGAATCAAGTCTTTCAAAACCTCGATGCCGTTCAGGAAGCGCTCATCTATCTGATGACATCAGATCAAGAGTTCATAGATTCAATCGAACTGTCTACAAGTTCAGTGCAAGCGGTAACAAAAAGATTCGATAAGTGGCGCCTTACACTTCATGAAGTGATTGGCATTCAGCACAAAGAACCGCGTTGTTTTAGTCACGCGCTGAAGCGCGAGATGTTTGCAACCGATCCATCATGCGAGATATGTGGCCAGCAGATTCAACTAGTAGACGACGCCGCGTTAGACCATATTGAACAGTATTGGCGCGGTGGTAAAACGGTACGTGAGAATGCGCGCCTTACGCATAGATATTGCAACTGGTCACGATCAAGGAAAGATTGATGGCTAACAAACTCATGCAAGAGAATTGCACAGTAGTCAGGAATTATGACTGCAAAAACAGTGCTGAAACCTGCATGAAATGAAACCTGCATGAAATAAGGGGCGTGTGTTTCAATAAATACTGACTTGTGAGTAAAGAAGAAATGGGTCAGGTTAGAATTGTTTTGAAGAAGATGTGGTTGGGTAAGGTGCGTTTCACGCACCAGCCGGAAACAAGCAAATGCGCATAATTTCAAAAAGGCCGTTGAGAGAGTTCTGGCTGGTTCATCCAGAATCCAGGCCTATGCTGAACGAGTGGTTCAGAAAGGCAAGCCGGTTAACGGCGGCTTCTTTCCCTGCATTGCGCGAGACCTTTGGATCGGCTGATTATGTGGATGGGTTTACACTGTTCAACGTGGGTGGGAATCGGTACCGTATCGCGGCGGTTATTCACTACGATAAGCAAAGGATGTATATTCGCCAAGTGATGACTCATGCAGAGTATGACCGTAACGATTGGAGAAAGAAATGAATACTGCAATAGATTTCCAGCGATTGCTTCCGGCCTGGCAAAATCTTCAGTCAGTGGCGCCTGTCGCGCACATTGATTCTGAAGCCGACTATGAGCAAGCGACTGCTTTACTGAACAGCCTTCTTGATATTGTTCGCGATGATGCGAAGCATCCGCTTTATTCACTTGTTGCCGTCGTCGGTGATTTGATTGAGGCTTATGAGATTGACTATGAACCATTAGATAACTAGTTTTTAACGCAGCTATTTGGAGAGGAACGCAGAATGGGTGGAGCACAGCGCGGAACCCGTCATACAGTTCATCAATCTTCATGTGGTTGCGCTGTTTTATCCGTCCTGTGACAATTACTGATTTTTATTTGACGCAATAATTTTGGAGAGACTTATGACAGCATTCAACGTCGCACAGAAAATCCTCCTGGCCAATGCGGCCGGGGGATTGAAGCAGCTCCCCGAGCAGGGGCAGCCGCTGGAAATCCAGTTCACCCACACCCTGTATCAGGACGCCACCGGCACCGCCGCCGCGCTGGCCTTCGAGAAAATGGGCGTGGATCGCGTGAAAACCACCTCGGTCATCGTGGTGGATCACAAGACCCTGCAAGTCGGCTATATCGACGGCGACGACCATCGCTACCTCGAGACCTTCAGCAAGAAATACGGCTGCTGGTTTTCGCGCGGCGGCCTCGGTATTTGCCACAGCGTGTTCCTCGAGGACTTCGCGACTCCCGGCAAGTCGGTGATCGGTTCCGACTCGCACACCACTAACGCCGGCGGCATGGGTATGCTGGCGATGGGCGCTGGCGGCACGGACGTGAGCTTCGCGATGGCGGGCACTTCCTACAAGATATCAATGCCGAACGTAGTGCAGGTGAACCTCACCGGCGCGCTGCATCCGGGCGTGCTCGCCAAGGACGTGATCCTGAACGTGCTCAAGGTCATCGGCATCAAGGGCAACAAGGCCATCTGCCTGGAATACACCGGACCGGGCCTGAAGAGCCTGAATGTCACCGACCGCGCCACCATCTGCAACATGGGCACCGAGGCCGGCGTCGCCTTCTCGATCTTCCCGTCTGACGATATCACCAAGGCTTACCTCGAAGGCCGCAAGCGCGCAAACGACTTCAAGCCGCTGGCCGCCGACGCGGGCGCAACGTATTCCCGCACTGTCGAGATCGACCTGTCGGCGCTGGAGCCTACCATTGCGCTCTATCCGCGCCTGAAGTCCATGGAGCCCGTCTCCAAGCATGCCGGAACACCGGTCGACACCGTGTTCATCGGCAGCTGCACCAACTCCAACTACGAGAACCTGGCACGTGTCGGCGAGCTTCTGCGCGGCAAGAAAGTCAAGGTCGATACCGCCATTGCGCCCGGCTCGCAGGCCATCGCCCGCCAACTGGCGGCGGCAGGCTATATGGAAGTTTTCTATGCCGCCGGTGTGCGCATCCTGGAAAACGCCTGCTCCGCGTGTATCGGCCAGGGTTTCAGCCCGCCCAGCAATGGCGTGATGCTGTCCACGGCCAACCGCAACTTCGAAGGACGTTCGGGGACCGAGAGTGCTTCCGTGCATCTGGTCAGCCCGGTCACTGCGATAGCCGGCGCGTTGACGGGCGTTATTACAGACCCGCGCACTCTGTTCAGCGGCGATCTCGCCTTCAAGCAGGTTCCGCCGGTGGTCGACATGGGCGCCTATACCGCGCCGCTGTCGCCTGCTGAAGCCGCCAAGGTGGTGATGCGCTACGGCCCGGACATCGCGCCGCTCCCGACGCTGGATCCATTGCCGGCCAAGCTGGCAGGCGAAGTCATGCTCAAGCTCGGCAACGAGATCACGACCGATCATATTCAGCCTGCCGGCAAGTACCTGTCGTTGCGTTCCAACGCGGACGAATACGCCAAGCAGGCTACCTTTGTCCAGGTGGACAAGACCTTCAGCGCACGCGCGGCGGCAGTGCGCGATGCGGGCGGCCATGGCTTCATCGTGGCCGGCGACGGCTATGGCATGGGCAGCTCGCGCGAGCATGCCGGGCTGTGCCCGCGCATCCTCGGCGTGCGCGCCATTATTGCCAAGGGCTTCGAGCGCATCCACCTGGCCAACCTCGCCAACTTCGG
>DATDTQ010000107.1:0-8329 GCA_035290765.1 Candidatus Peribacteraceae bacterium | reverse complement strand
AGTTCATCAAAGATCACAAAGACGAAATCACCGCCTTGCAAGTGCTTTACAGCAAGCCCTACAAACACCGCCTCACCTTCGATGCCATCAAAGAACTCGCCGACGCCATCGAAAAGCCGCCCTACCTGTGGAACGAATCCCAACTCTGTAACGCCTACGCCGCGCTGGAAAAATCCAAGGTCAAAGGCGCCAGCGGCAAACGCATCCTCACCGACCTCGTGTCGCTGGTTCGCTTCGCCATCCACCAGGACAACGAACTCATCCCATTCCCAGAGCGCGTCAACGCCAACTTCAAGGCGTGGCTCGCCCAACAACAATCAGCCGTTCGCCCTGAGCCTGTCGAAGGGGAGCGGACAACATCACGCTTCACCCCCGAACAACTCCGCTGGCTCGAAATGATCCGCGACCACATCGCCGCCAACCTAACCATCGCACCGGACGATTTCGAATACGCACCGTTCTCCCAGCAAGGCGGCCTCGGCAAGGCCCATCAGCTGTTCGCCGACAAGCTGGGTACAATCATTGAAGAACTGAACGAGACGTTGGCGGCATGACGCAAAACGATCCCCAAATTGGCGGCGAAGTCACCCTGTATGTGGCCCCGGACGGACGAATCCGTCTGGACGTGCGCTTGGAACGCGATACGGTTTGGTTGACACAAGCGCAGATGGCCGAGCTATTTGGTCGGGAACGCTCGGTTATCACCAAGCACATTAGCAACGTATTCAAGGAGGGCGAGCTGGATCGAGATTCAGTATGTGCAAATTTTGCACATACTGCGGAGGACGGAAAAACCTATTCCGTGCAGCACTTTAATCTCGACGTCGTCATCTCGGTCGGTTACCGCGTCAAATCTCTTCGCGGCACCCAGTTCCGCATCTGGGCCACCCGCGTGCTGCGCGAGCATTTGGTGCAGGGCTATACCTTCAATCAAACCCGGCTGGCTGAGCGCGGGCTGTTGGAAGCCCGGCAGACGCTAGACCTGCTTGCGCGCACATTGCAAAACCAGGCCTTGGTGGACGACACCGGCCGGGCGGTGTTGGAGCTGATTACCGGCTACGCCGACACCTGGCGCCTGCTGCTGGAATACGACGAAGACCGGCTGGCGTCGCCGCCCGGCGCGCGGCCTTCAAAGGGCGTGCTGGATTACGCCAAAGCCAGCACCGCAATTGCTGATTTCAAGCGCGAGCTGATGACACGCACCGAGGCCACGGCGCTGTTCGGTAACCCGCGCGGCGAAGCATTAGAGGGCATACTCGCCAGCATCGAGCAGACAATGTTCGGCGAGGCACTGTACCGCTCGCGCGAGGAGAAAGCAGCGAATCTGCTGTATCTCGTCATCAAGGATCACCCGTTTTCAGATGGTAATAAGCGCATCGGCTCGTTTCTGTTCATGCTTTATCTGCTGCAAGAGGACATTGCGCATTCATTAAACCCCTCGGCGCTAACGGCGCTGGCCTTGCTGATTGCTGAAAGCGCCCCCTCCAGCAAAGACTTGATGATTCGACTGACCATGAATTTGTTGGTGGAGCGGGCGCATGCGTAACTTCATGGAAACGGCAACTATCAAGGATTACTTGATAGTTCGACCCGACGGCGCCCGGCAGGTGTCGCGCGATGGCGAGCGATCAGGGGCGGCAACTTGTAAGTTTTACTTACAAGTTCGCCAAGAAGCTGGCCTCGGCAAAGTGCATCAACTATTCGGCGACAAGCTGACCGCGATCATTGAAGAATTGAACGAGACGTTGGCAGCGTGATGACAAAAGAAGAAGACACCCTCGACACCGGCCGACTTGGCGACATTCAAAAACGCCTCGGCAAGTCTTTGCCGAATGATTGGGTGCTTACGACGTTGGGCGAAGCCTTCAAATGGGGCAGCGGTGGCACACCGAAGAGAACAGACACGCGATTCTACGGCGGTAACATCCCGTGGCTGATTATTGGTGATCTGAACGACGGTGTGGTTACCGATTCTCAGACAACAATTACCGAAGAAGGGTTAAAGGAAAGTTCAACCAAATGGGTTGAGCCTGGTTCGATTCTTCTTGCTATGTACGGCTCTATTGGGAAGCTGGGCATTGCCGGTCGCCGACTGACAACTAATCAAGCGATTGCTTTTACGAAGCCAGACCCAGTCGATGCCAAATACCTTTTCTACTATCTGATGTATACCCGTGGCGATCTTGCTAGTCTTGGCAAAGGCGCCACGCAAAAGAATATCAGCCAGACAGTTATAAAGGCGTTTCCGTTTGTATTAGCCCCACAAGGCCAACAAAAACGCATCGTCGCGGAAATCGAAAAACAATTCTCCCGCCTCGACGAAGCCGTCGCCAACCTCAAGCGCGTCAAGGCCAACCTCAAGCGCTACAAAGCCGCCGTCCTCAAAGCCGCCGTCGAAGGCCGCCTCGTCGAAACCGAAGCCGAACTCGCCCGCCGCGAAGGCCGCAGCTACGAAAACGGCGAGCAACTATTACAACGCATCCTCGAAACCCGCCGCAGCCAGTGGAAAGGCAAGGGCAAATACAAGGAACCTGCTGCGCCCGACACCACCGACCTGCCCGACTTGCCGGAGGGATGGTGCTGGCTATGCGTCGAGACTATTGCGTTCGTTACAAAGCTTGCGGGCTTCGAATATACAAAGTTCGTGAAGTACTCCCCTGATGGGGATCTGGCAGTTATCAAAGCGGAAAATGCTGGTCCGTCCGGATTCAAGCGAACAGAATTTTCGCGCATCAATAGCAACACGGTTTCTAAATTAACGCGGTCACAGCTTAAACCAGGCGACATACTGATGGTTTTTGTCGGGGCAGGTACCGGTTATGTTGCCCGCGTACCAGACGATCAGCCATATTTTCTGGGGCCGAATATTGCGATGATTCGCATTGAGTCGAGTGAGATATCAATACCGTACATTGAAATGTTTCTGCGATCGCCAATTGGAAATTCACTCGCGCTCGCATTTGCAAAAGCTGTAGCTCAGCCATCATTATCCATGGGGTCTATCAGAATGATTCCGATAGCTATACCTGTGCTATCGGAGCAACAACGCATTGTCACCGAAGTCGACCGCCGTCTCTCTCTCGTCCGCGAAGTCGAAACTCAGGTCGACGCCAATATGAAGCGTGCCGAGCGCCTGCGCCAGTCCATTCTTAGTAAGGCGTATGCGGGTTTGCTCGTGCAGCATGTATTGCCGAGCATAGCAATGGCAGTGAAATAGGGGAGGCGTAAGTCATGGAAAAGAAGAGACCACCATTTCGAAAACCAAAAGCTGTGCCAACATACGCTACACCCGAAGAGCTGTTCGCCAAGCTCCCTAATCGTGCAAAATCTCATGGCTACCTGCGCGGTCCACAGGCTGATGCACTGCGCGATTATGTGAATCTACAAGATAAGAGCGACATAGCATGCGAATTACCAACAGGCACCGGTAAGACAACAGTTGGACTTCTTATCGCCGAATGGCGCAGACGTCAAACAGGTGAGAGGGTGGCCTATCTCACGTTGACAAACCAATTGGCTCAACAGGTGCTACGCGAAGCGGAAAAGCTTGGCGTCGAGTGTGCGGATTTGACAGGCACCAAGGATACGCGCGATGCCGGTGAAGTGGGGCGCTATATGATGGGGCAAGCAATCGGCGTTACAACGTTTGCGAACCTGTTTAACGTCAAACCCGTGGTACAAGCTTCAAATGTTTTAGTATTCGACGATGCGCATGGCGGCGAACACTATGTTGCAGCAATGTGGACTGTGAGGATCGATGCTGAAGAACACAAGCAAGTTTATAACGAAGTATTGACCGCTCTTCGCCCTTCATTATCCGAGTCACAATATCGTGTTGTCACTGATGAGAGCGAATATTCGGCGGTC
The DNA here is from genome assembly GCA_035290765.1 of Candidatus Peribacteraceae bacterium. Lineage (GTDB taxonomy): Bacteria > Patescibacteriota > Gracilibacteria > Peribacterales > Peribacteraceae > DATDTQ01. The sequence goes on along the minus strand of DATDTQ010000107.1, from coordinate 4,462 downwards.
GAGTTAGCAGACGCACATTCGCAAGCAGACGTTCTTGCGAGCGTGACAGCAGTACTCGACGAAGCGAGAGAGTCAAATATCCATTTTCCATGGACTTTAATTCGCAATAATCTCCCTGCTTGTTTGTTTTTCGTATCATTTCGTGAGATAGCGATACGACCGATTGTACCGCCGACACATACTCATGATTCGTTCAGCGAAACAAAACAGCGTATATACATGTCGGCAACGTTAGGCGGGGAAGGCGACCTACTCCGGGGATACGGGATTACGAGCATTGAAACAATTCGCGTAAAACATGCACAATGGGGTCGGCGCTATATCTTCATGCCTAGTCTTTATTGTGAAGAGGGCGAATGCCTCCAAGTCGTTTCATCAATATGGAACGAAATGAGCGTACATCGTGCACTCATTCTTGCGCCGTCATTCCCAATAGCAGACCGAACTTTTGAGACGGTCTCCGCTGGCATGAGACCAAAACCAACCAAACTAAGTGCGCGAGATATAGAGAATAGCCTTGAGCCATTTACCAGTGCGGAAGGCGCAGTACTCTGTCTTGCTGGCCGTTACGATGGGCTTGATCTTCCCGGCGATGACTGTCGGCTACTTGTAATGGCTGAGAGCCCAGGTGCTGTTGGGGCCTTGGAGCGACATCTTCGTGAATACTGGAAATTGGGTCCTTTGCTTCGCCGTCGAGAAAGAACGAGGTTGATTCAAGGCATGGGTCGTTGCACGCGCGATGCAACCGACTTTGCAGTAATCATTCTTCTTGGCCAGTCGTTAATCGACAGCATTACACCACCTGTATTCGCTAGAAGACTTCCTGGAGAGATCCAGCGCGAGCTTAATTGGGGCATTGAACAGGGGGAAGTTGCCAGAGAAGACGCCGATGCACTAACTGAAATGATCGTAGGTTTGCTTACTGATGAAGATTATCGAAAAAATGCAAATGAGAACATCGCGGAACTGGATATTCCAGATCAAGTGGTTGATGAACTCAGTGAGACTGAAAGCGGCAAAGCAGAGGTTCTATACCTGCGCGCATTGTGGAGCGATGACTACTCAGGTGCTTATCAAGTAGCACGGCGAGTAGCAGACAACATCAATAAAGCTGAGTTAGCTGGCTATCGAGCTTGGTGGCTTTTCCTGGCATCTATCGCAGCGCACTTAGGGGTCGACAAAGATGGTGAGGTTGACTGCCTGAAGAGAGCAAAAGCTATAGGAATTAATTCAGGCTTTCTAGACAAACTGCTTCGTCTTCGTACTAAGAGCTCTGCGATACCTGATAAAGCGAGCACTCTGGACGTGCAGGCTGAGTCGATATGGAAACAGATAGCAAACTGGGGCTGGCAAGGTCCAGCATTTGGAAAAAAGATCCAAGAAATGCTCTCTGGTTTATCTCAACCCGCTGACCACACTAAATTTCACATCGGCTTAGAACGCCTCGGTCAATGTTTAGGGGCAGAGGTTATACGAACGACGGCGGAAGGTGCACCGGACGTCGTGTGGATTTTTCAGGACCGCTGCTACACATTCGAGGCAAAGGCTGGAACCCATCTGTCGAAGAAATATGTTCAACAGGCCAAGGGCCATGTTGAGTGGGTAAAAGCAGAGCGCCCAGAATTAAGTGATGTCCGTATGCAACCGCTGATAGTTTCTGCTGGAAATAACGTTGATGAGCTAGCGAAGCCATATATCAAAGGGCTAAATTTTATCTCAACTACAGACATAGCACTGTATGGTCAGAGTACTGCAACCGAAATTCAAAATATACGCACCCAATTTGCTGGCAAAGAATATGGGGCTATTCGTGAAGAGCTAATGACCAATATACGTCATGGAAAAATGGATTGCGGCTCAATTGATAAGTTATTGAGTACCCCTTTGAGAAACCACTATAAAGGTATGTGATGGCAAGCAACACCAATCAAATTGTCCTAAAGCTTTGGAATTACTGCAACGTCTTGCGCGACGACGGCATGAGCTATGGCGACTACGTCGAACAGTTGACGTATCTGCTGTTTCTCAAGATGGCCGACGAGCGCACCAAGGCTCCGTATAACCAGAAGAGTCCGGTGCCTGACAAATACAGTTGGACTAGCCTTATCAAGAAAGATGGCGACGAGCTGTTCGATCACTACCGCCATACTCTTGAAGAACTAGGCAAACAGAAGGGGCTGCTCGGGCTGATCTTCAACAAGTCGCAGAACAAATTTCAGGACCCGGCCAAGCTGCGGCGGCTGATCGTGGACCTGATCGACAAGGAAACCTGGGTGTCGATGAGCGCCGACGTGAAGGGCGATGCCTACGAAGGCCTGCTGGAAAAGAACGCCCAGGACACCAAGTCCGGCGCCGGCCAGTACTTCACCCCGCGCCCGCTGATTCAGGCGATTGTGGATGTCATGGCCCCGAAGCCCGGCGAGACCGTGAGCGACCCGGCCTGCGGCACCGGCGGCTTTATGCTCGCGGCGCACGACTATGTGGTGAAGCACAACCCAAACTTGACCAAGCCGCAAAAGACCAAGCTCAAAGAGGAAAGCTTCAAGGGCTGGGAGCTGGTGCAGGCCACGGCGCGGCTGTGCGCAATGAACATGCTGCTGCACGGCATCGGCAGCCAGGACTTTGAGCCCATTGTGGTGTCCGACTCGCTGGCCGCCGACCCCGGTGATCGCTTCGAGATGGTGCTCACCAATCCGCCCTTCGGCAAGAAGAGCAGCACCACGATTGTGGGCGAGGAGGGCAAGGTCAGCAAAGAGCGCGACATCATCGAGCGCGGCGACTTCTGGACTACCACCTCGAACAAGCAGCTCAACTTCATTCAGCACGTCAAAACCCTGCTCAAGCAAAACGGCCGCGCCGCCGTGGTCGTGCCCGACAACGTGCTGTTCGAAGGAGGCGCTGGTGAAACGATTCGGCGCAAATTGCTGCACGAGTGCGATGTGCATACTTTGTTGCGATTGCCGACCGGATTATTTTACGCACAAGGCGTGAAGGCGAACGTGCTTTTCTTCGACAAGAAACCCGCGAGCGAAACACCGTGGACAAAGAAGTTGTGGATTTATGATTTGCGCACCAACAAACACTTCACGCTGAAGACTGGTGCCTTGAAGCGCGAAGACCTTGATGACTTCGTGAAGTGTTACAACCCGGAGAACCGTCATCAACGCAAAGAAACTTGGAAGGAAAAGGCTGCCCCCTCTCCCCAGCCCTCTCCCGCGAGGGGAGAGGGGGCGGACAATGAAGGTCGGTGGCGTGTCTACACATACGATGAAATTGCCGCCCGCGACAAAGTCAGTCTCGACATCTTCTGGCTGAGGGATGAATCACTTGAGGATTCCAATAATCTGCCGTCGCCGGATATTCTGGCTGCTGAAATTGTGGATGATCTGGAAGCGGCGTTGGAGCAGTTTAGGGAGATTGCGGTGGACTTAGGGAGCAAATGATCATGCCAAAAAGCAGGCGACTCGTTACACAACATTTGGAAGGTGTTTCCTGGAAGCTTCTCCAGGATTATCCGCATCTCATAAATGACATGATCAAACGGCGCGCGGGCGTCTACGCCCTGTATAAGAATGACCAGCTCTATTATGTAGGGCTAGCTAGTAATCTTATGGGTAGGCTCAAAACACATATTCGAGACCGGCATCAAGGATCATGGGACAGGTTTAGCGTGTATCTGACGCTCCGTGACGATCACATTAAAGAGCTTGAGTCACTATTGTTGCGGATTGTTTCGCCTGAGGGAAATAAACAGCAAGGAAAATTTGTTAAGTCGGAGAACCTTCACCCTTTACTAAACAAACTCGTTGATGAAAAACTCAAAGACCAGAAAGCTGATCTTATGGGTGGAAGGGTGGCTCTGCATCGACAACAAGCCAAAGGTAGAAAAGCTAAAGGGAAGGGTGCTCTCAAAGGCTTAGTGAATCGCTGGATAACTCTTAAGGCTTGGCGGGGCGAATATGAATACACAGCATCTCTTCGCAAAGACGGCATGATCGGCTATGACGGCCAGCTCTTTGATAGCCCGAACGCCGCAGCGACAGCGGCACTAGGTAAGCCAGCAGGAGGATGGGGGTTCTGGCGATTCAAGGATAAGAGCGGCGATTGGGTACTGCTGCGTATACTCAAGGGACATTAGTCGTTGCGGAAGCAATAGAAGAAAAAGTGCTGACATGTGTGGCTGTTTCGGCACGAATAAAAATTCCCTACTATGAAAAACGTCCATCTGATCATCCCTGATCTGTTCCTGCCCGAAGACATCGCCGCCGAGGTATGCGCGGGCCGATGAATAGTTCGTAGGGTTGCAAGGGCAGGATCAAAATTGGATTATGGGAAATGTTTGCGGCGAATACTGTTTTCGCTGACTACCACCATACAACCTTCTACCTGCTGCGGATCGGACAACATTGCCAACACCAGATCGGCAGGCCGTTCCGGCGGATAAGGCTCTTGCCGAAAAAAC
>DATDTQ010000106.1:0-6126 GCA_035290765.1 Candidatus Peribacteraceae bacterium | reverse complement strand
TCACTGACGCCGGGCATCCGCTCAATGTATTCACGTTGTTTTTGTAAACGATCTAACGCATCGGCCAACTCTTCGCGATAACACTCCAGCGAAACTGACAGTTTACCGATCTTACTCGCCTTGCGAATATCAGACCGACATTCTTGGCGCCGCGCCGCGCGGCGTTTGCGGTACTCTTCGTCATTAATCTGCATGGCCTTCACAAACGTTTTTTCTTGGAGCCACGCCTGGCGGAAGTTCTCACTGCGGGCGATGCGGGCCTCCCATTGGCGGGTAATTTCCTGGCGTTGTAATTCTTGAAGGGAGAAGACCGGCATCACAATCTGACCAGAGGCGCTCAGGGAGCCGCTACCGGTCTCCTGCGCCGCTGCAACAGGCATACTAGCGCTGATCAGCGCGCCGAGGACGCAGAGGACGGTGAGAGGTGTTCGCATGGGTGTTGGTTATATTATATAATAAAATGTGATTCTTAGCAATCAGGTCGAAAGCTGCTGTTCTTTCTCTAAAAACAGCAAAATCGTTTCCACGTAGGTAGCGTGACTCCAGGTCAGAGGGGCGACTGACAAAGGCCGGCCAGTGACCGGGTGATACTGCTCGGCCAAAATGCCGGTATCACTTGCTCGTTTCACGCACCAATCCAGCACTTCCCGAATGGGCTTTAAGTCGTCTTTAGTCTTGGCGCGGGCCAGGTGCCACTGCGCGAGCCAAAGCGTTGTCAGGATCCAGGGGTTTCCGGTCACTGCTTCGCTCGTGGGCGCATCGGCGTGGTAGCGATCATTTTGGTAGCGCGCGATGCCACCAGTCGGGGAATTCACGCGCAGAATTTTTTCGAGTTGATTCATGGTAGACATCACACGTGGATCATCGGCCCGCAGCACGCCGAGCTTCCAAATTGCAGCGATGCTCATGTCGGGTGTTAGATCTCGATTCGTGGTTCGGCCAGCGCGGCGGTCGATTTTTTTCACAAACCGCTGCGTGCTTTCATCAAATAAATGAAAGAACATTGCCTGCCTCATTTCATCGGCGGCTGTTTGGTAACGCTCACAATGAGAATAGTGGCCCAGGATCTGCGCAATATTGGCCGCGGCTTCGAGGCCGGCAATCGTGCAGGCGGTTGTGTACGTGGAAATGCCGCGGTGCTCTTCCCAAGGGTCGTAGCTGGGGAGAGGGAGACCGGTGACTTCTTCGCGGTAATCGACCAAGAATTGCGCCGCTTTCTTCACAAACCGTTCATACATCTGCTGCAAAAACTCAAAGTCATGCGCTTGCAAAAAATGGTGATGCAGCGCGTATAAGACCAGCGCTGTTTCGTCTTCCTGAATCGGTAACTGGGCTTCGCCATCTTTGTACCAAGGGTGCCAGCTCGAGCCGAGCGAGCCGTCGGGATTATATTTATGCAGCATATATCCATCTGGCATTTGCACCCGGCTGCAGAACTCAAAGAAACGCCGGGTGACTTCGGTGTAGCCGGCTTTGTCGAGCGCGAGCGCCACAAAGGCGCCGTCGCGCGGCCACACGTACGTATAGGTATCTTTATTGAAAAGCATGATGTCCGCGTCGGCCGCTGCCAGAATGCCGCCGTGGTTATCGCAGTGAAGGCGGATGAGCAGCAGGCTGCGTTTAAAAAGGCTCATCTGACTGGCAGACAGAGAGCCATGTTCATATTCGGTCTTGTTCACCCAGCTCTTCCAGTAGTTATGACAGTTACGCTCCAGTCGTTCCGGCGTTTCTTTGAGCACTGTTTGGTTGAGATCCAACGCTTCGTTGAGAGACGTCGCTGCACAAAGCCAGAGCGTGACATAGGTTTTCTCACCAGGTTCCAACTGCGCTTCAATACACACTGTTGAATCGACGGAACCTTGTTCGACTGCGTTGCGAGACAGCTGTCCATCTTCGGCGTCGCGCCAGGTGCCTTCGAGTTCGCGGTAGCCACCTTTCCCCACCGTGAAACTGCTGAGGCCGCAACTTTCCACCCGATGCATCTTTGGCAAGATTGAATCGTGCAAACCACCGTGGATGCCGGTGATGCATTCCACGGGGTTTGTCGTTCGTCCACCAACCAAGAAATATCGTTGAGCGCGGTAATGAATCACACTATTTGTGTATGGTTCATAGAAGGCCGTGTCTTTTTGTTTATCGCCGTAAATGTGGAAGTCATGGTGGAAGAAACATTTGACTGTGACTGGTTCGTTGCCGATCGGTTGGAGCACTAATTCGCGAACCAAGATGTTATAGATCGGGTGCACATAGTCTTGGACCACAGCCTTCACGCCGAGTTTCTCATTCCGGATATGCGAATTACCCACGGGTGTGTCTTCACGATACGCGGGTTCGATCTGCCAACTGGGATCCGAAAACCAGGCCAGCCCGCGTCCTTCCACATACATTCCGGTGCGGTGGACATGTCCGAACTGCGTGTGGTCCTCCATGCCAACATACGGGAAGTAAATATCCCGCATTTGCAGACGTTCATCGAACGTCGCAAGCAATGAGCCGTTACCAACAACAAGTGAACGCGGCATTGTTAAGCGTGAGAGTCTGGAATGTTTGGCTGACAGCGCGTTTGTAAATCGTGGAGAGCATGACTAAAACGTCGATAGGCTTCGTATGGACTGTCGTAGGGGCTGAAATACTTGTGAACGTCACCGTCATTCCAGTACTTCGTGCACATGTAGTAGAAATGATCTGAGGTCTGTAGTTTTCGCCACGTGGCTAGTAAAACTGGATCATTTTTTTCCTTCACCTGGGTCTCAAGAGCGTAGAGCTGATCGAGAGCAGCATCTTGAATCGGGTTGCCTTGCCAGGCTGATAAATCACGCTCGGTATCCGCCCAGGAGATGAAACGGTGCACGTCATAGCGATGCTTCTGCCAATCAGCGTTCCAGCTGCTGACCGCCTGCGAGGGCGTGACCGTCTGAATCCCACGCTCTTGCCACACCTGAGGCAACGCGCGGAGGAAGTCGAAGATGCCGGTATCTGCCCATTGGTGCTCCCCGAATGTTTCATAATCCATGAATAGGTTGACGCAATGACCCGCATTCCCGGTGAGCCAATCTGTAAACTTTTCGGCTGTCAGAGGGAAGCCAATCCAGCTGCGATCCGAAAACCGGAACGCAACATCGTCGGAGAGACGATAGTTCTTGAGTAGGACAGTCATCTGGTCCTGGGCTTTGCGACGTGTCAGTCGGTTGGCATCAATCACTTCGACGACGTCTGCTGGTAGATCAAAGATTGGCGGTTCGTGCGGGTCATTGGGGTTTCCACCTTGCAGGTAATAGTCATTCCCTTCGGCCAGAATCACCGGAAATCCCATCATGCGAACAACGTTGGCCAGTTCATTGGAGTAGATCAGTTCAGTATTCCGGAAGGTGCGCGGGGTTTGTTTGAAGAGTTTTTGGATCAACTTGGCGTGGGCCTGCACTTGCTGACAAAATTCTTCCAGTGATCGCAAGTAACTAAGGGAGTGGTAGTATGTCTCGCACAAAAATTCCACTCGGCCCGTGGCGGCCAATTGCTGAAAAGACTTTAAAACATCGGGACCGTATTCTTGGCACTGCTCGAGGAAAACCCCCGAAAGCGAATAGGAAATATGAAAGTCGGGGTACTGCTCAAGTAGCTCTTGCATCAGAGCGTTTGCGGGCAGGTAACATTTCTCAGCGACTTTGCGGAAGACTGCTCGATTTTTTTCATCATCGAAGTACCAGAGGTTGGTTTGACCAATCTCCGTTATGCGCAGATCGCGCAGACGGTATGGCTGATGCACTTGAAAGTAGAAGCAGATGGATGGGTTCATGATTGAAAGAGGGGACTTGACCTATCGGCCGAAGCAGAAATGAATTGTGACAATTTCCCATCTGCGCTCCGAGAGCTTCGGCGGGCGGCTCTTCTGCGAAGGCCGAAAATAGAAACAATTCGAGGGGTTCATGAGAGCAGGGAGTGATAGATAGAAAGAACTTTGGCGGCTTGGTTTTTCCAGGTCAGTGAACTGAGCACGCTGGGGGCGTACGTGCGTAACTGTCGAACGAGCGGTTCATCACGCAGGATTGTCAGAACGCAGTCGGCCATTTTGGCGGTGTCCCAGAAATCAATCGCAAACCCGTGCTTCACGACTTCGGCTGCGCCGGATTGGCGCGAGAGAATTACGGGCGTGCCTTGCGCAATCGCTTCAAGTGCTACCAGCCCGAACGGTTCGGAAAGTGAGGGCATGACAAAACAATCAGCCTGCGCATAGAGCCGCTTGGCTTCATTGCTATTCACTGCGCCGGCGAACATGACGCAGTCGCGGAGGCCCAGAGCAATCGAACGCTCGATCAATTCGCCCATGAGATGCCCGTCGCCGGCAATGACAAATTGTACGTCCGGCCGCAGGTGATGCACCTGGGCGGCCATCTCCAGAAATTGCCAGCCGCCTTTTTGGATCGCTAGACGACCGAGGAACAACACCAGCGGAGCTCGCTTCGGTTGGGCTTCACTCCGGAGACGAATGGCATCGGCGTCATGAATATCCGCGGTGGCGTTATGGACAACACTGATTTTATCACCGGGAATGCCGTATTGATTCATGAGCATGTTTTTGGTGTAGTTGCTAACGGCAATAATGTGATCTGCTGCTTCGAAACCCTCACGCTCGCGGTCGTAAATCCATTGGTATGGGGAAAAATGGGTTCGATCGAGCTCGGTCGCGTGTATATGTGCGACGAATGGGCGCCGGTGGTACACCGCGGCGCGTATGCCGGCGCCGTAGGTCATCCAGTCGTGACAGTGAATGACGTTGGGGTTGACATGTTTGGTCATTGAGACGCTGAGATCAGTAAATGTCGCAATCGCCTCGTGCAAATGATCGCCGTACATTTGCCCGATGTCGCGCGGCACGTGCTTGAGCGTTCGCTGTTCGAACGACTTCAAATCATCGTACGGCTGGAGATCGCTGCGGACGCGCATTGTTTGCATCGCATCATGCCAAGACGAATCCGTGGGGTGCAGGATGTCGAGACCGTCTTGTTCGCTTTGATTTGGGTGGGGCAAAACGAGTGTCACGCGGACTCCGTTTTGGAGGAGGCCGTTGACCAACCCCTGACACGCGACACCCAGTCCGCCTAAGTGCGTGGGCGGATATTCCCAGCCAAACATGAGGGTGTGGGTTGGCATTTTTTCTGTTTTTTGTTTTGATCGTTAAATCATTAGATTATAGCAAAAATCACCGATTTTCGGAAGGGGATTTTGGCTTCTCAGCAAGAAAACAAAGCTTTACTTCTAGGCTTTGACGAGCTCCAAAACAATGCCTTTCACCTGTTCGACGGCGCCGTCTAAATGTTCGTTGACGATCAAATGGTCAAAGAGATCGGCCCGGTCGGCAAAAAAGCGCAGATCGGCCTCCGCGTTCCGCACGCGATCACGAATACTTTGTTCGGTGTCGCGTCCGCGATGACGCAAGCGGTGCAGCAACGTTGAGAGCATTTTGCGTCGACTCCGGCCTGGCGGCAGTAGGCCACAAGAGAGAATCGAACGCCGACCGTAGTGCTGCGCCAAGCCTTGGAGGAGATGCATCTCGGTTACCACTGAGGGAATTTTCCCACTCTGCCAAATCGCTTCGATATCGCTGACAACATATCCATAAAGACGGCGTTCGTCTTGCGACGGAATATCAGCCCACGTTGCCAACTGACCTTGCTCGCGGAGCGACTGAAATTCTTCCGTTGTGACGTAGCGGTACTCAGTTCCATCGTGCGCTTTTGGCTCTCGGGTTGTGACAATAGGAACCGGTGCAACCTGATCACTTAACACGGTGGCGAGGAGCAGATTAATGGAAGATTTGCCGACGCCGGAAGGACCTGTGAGAGCCAAAATATAGCCTGGAAACGGCGTTTGCAGTGGCTCACGAACAGTGGCAACTGGTTCATAGGCAATATCATAGCCGCGTAGTCCATCATGACTTACGCGATTGAGCCGAAGCCGGGGGAGCACTGTCTGACCGATTGCAATCACTTCGTCACCTGTAACAACACCGATCGTTTGTGTACCGTCGGCAAGAGCAATCACGGCGATGCGTCGTGGCTGTGGCGCGAATCCGGCGGGCGGGTGACGAACAGTCGTATAGGAAACTATCGTCCCGGCTTGTGACCGCCG
>DATDTQ010000105.1:0-15324 GCA_035290765.1 Candidatus Peribacteraceae bacterium | reverse complement strand
AAACTGGTTTTATTGCCGACGCCGCTCGGACCCAGCAATAAAACCAGTTTCCCTGCTGCCATGGGGAGAGAATAGAGAAGGAAGCTAAAGAGTCAAAGGAAGCTAAGGATCCTCAGCTTCCTTAGCTTCTTTACTTTTCTTTTGCTTCCTTTGGACCACCTACATTGTTCCAGGTCAATATTTGTGTTATAATGGGGAGATTTGTTCATTCACATCTTCCTTCCTAAAAAGCCCTTCGACGCTTCGCCTGTGCTCAGCGCAGGCTTGGCTCAGGGCGAGTAGGGAGAGACGAGAAGTGACACCGTCATTCTGCTGGTTTGTGGGGCTTCCGTTCCTTGAACGGCGGCTACGCATTCGCACTGGGATACGGCCAACTCTTGGACTAGAGCCAAGACCGGACTCAACTCCGTGCTCAAGTCACTTCTCGACCCTCCCTGCTTTCCCGGTTGACCACCGGCCAAAGATCCCTCCCCTCGGGGATGGGATTGATCCTTCTTACAAACACAAACAGTCACCCGGACGTTAAACGGGACTTCCCATAGTCAATGGGAACCATACACATACAAAGAGAGGCGGACTCCATATATCCGCCAAGTGGTAGGGAGATGCAGTTGGTCACTGCACCGCCCTTCAGGACTCCACGTGGGTTTCTGAAGTGGTAGCGGGCATCTGCCGTAATGGTAGGTGCCCGTTTTTTATTAATCCAAAAATCCAATTAATTCACCGGATCGAGAGGGTTGTTGTAATTTTCGGATAGCTTTCGCTTCAATTTGGCGCACACGCTCCTGGGTTACATGCAATATATGGCCGACTTTTTCTAAAGAGTGTTCTTCTCCGCCAATTCCGAATCGCAGTTTGACGACCTCTTGCTCGCGGTAACTGAGAGTCCTCAGGATTTTTTCTATTCTCTCCTTCATCGTGTTGCGATCAATTATTTCTTCGAGCGTTTTGACTGGAGCGGGCAATGCCGCGATCGCTTGCTTTACAGCCGAAGACAACGCGGAAAATGAATCAATCTCCACGACCTGCTCTGAAACCGTAACTTTTTTATACAATTCCGCGGGGAAAAGGACTGATGCTGAAATACCCGTGGCTTCTGCAATGTTCTGGCAAGGCTTCCGGTAAGAGCCGTCCTGATTAAAAGGTGATTCTTTAAAGCGCAGCAAGTTGCTAATGACCGTTCCCCTTCCGTTCAGCTGTGGACACGCCCGGCAGAAAGCGGCTACAGAGGTGTGCAGGTCAAAAATCGCGTGCCACAAGATATTGTTTTTAACCTTCATTTCCAGGCGCAAATCGCCTCTGAGCTCCCCTTCGCCGGTATCGAAATCTTCGCGCATGGGCGGGCACTATAAATCGCCTGACTGCATTGTCAATCCTGCCACGTGGGTTTCTGAAGTGCCTGCCAGGCGTAGCTCTGTATAGCAAAGCGAAGTCGGGTGCAGCAGCCGTCCGCTCAGCGGACGGCTGTTTTTAAACGTGTTTGCAAACTTTCTTTTACACTAGCTTACCCACATATCCAATTCAAAAAAATATTATTTAGCTTCTATTAGGGCTCCCCGACGTTTTTTTGTGTCATAGGGACAAGAAAAATTTAGCACTCTATAGACTTCTATCATCTCCTTTCCTTTTTGGAAGACTTCGGGATTTCTCTTGCATTTGTAAAACTGGGGCGTAACGTAATCGCTGTCAGGCTATACATTACTTCCCCAGTTCCACATGGACGATTCTATCCGTAAAGCCATTCAGATCAAGCAAAAAGAGCTTGAAGCCATCGAACCACGCAGAACCAAGCTGCTTGAGGATCTAAGTGCCCTTGAACGTGCTCTTGAAATCACCTTGGGCCTCAACAGCAGGAAAGACACATTGGTTCGCCACAAGACCAGCTTCAAGCAGCAAAATGAAGAGCGCACGTCAGCCGTCGTAAAAGTTTTGCGGGAAGCAGGAACTCCTGTCCATTATGAAGAGATCGCTCAGAAACTTGGAGGCAAAGTCTCACCAATGGCTATTAAAGTTTGGCTTAAGGATCAAGTGACACGCAAAAGAGATGTTTGTCCTTGGGTGTTTGGAGTAAACAAAAGCTATTACAAGCTCAAACCGCCAGTCTTCTAATGCGCAGCTTCTTCTCAATCGAAGGCAGGAGGGACCCCCCACAAGTTGGCACACGCTTACCATTGCCAGTGGTCGAGCGTTGCTGCTTGGAAAAGAGACACACCGCGCGGTGCGTCTCGATTCACTTTGTCCGGCAAAGTTGGGGGATCCCTCCTGTTTTTCTTTCTCTACACAAGTAAGCAGGAGAAGCTATCTTATAGTAGCACAGTATTCAACATTTTTGTTCACTTTTGAAGCCCTGGTTATTAAGCCTGAAGTAACTGCACCAAATTCCCCTGCGCGTCATCAAACAAAGCCTGCGTTTCAAAGGGTGTTTTCTCCGGCGGTTTTCGGAACTTCACGCCTTTCTTTTTCAGCTCTTCATATTCTTTCTGAATGTCCTTCGTTCCGCACACGAACCACGGTAAAGCGGCGTTGTAGACGCCCTCTCGAAATTTTCGCGCGCCCAAGTTGGCGTCCGGCTCCAGAATGATCGCGGTACCGTTCGGCTGGTCCGGCGCAGTCACAATGGCAATCTTCATGTCCGGCATGAACATCTTTTCCTTAAACCCCAGCACCTCAGTGTAATACTTGAAGGCTTTGATGGGATCTTCCACGAAGATGGAGCAGAGGGCGATGTACATTGCACTATTATAAGCGTTTTTTGGCTGAATAAATTTAGATTGCCCGTTATTATGGACGCATGGTTGAAGTAAGAGAATTGGCAGACCAATTGGATAAAGCGATTGAAATAGCTCGGGCTCAGCAAGAGCACCTGGGTGCCAACCTTGAAGCAGATTTACAAATACTAAGGCGGAATCCCAACTACCAGGAAGCGACCGTACTCATCGAAGCCCTGTTACGTAATCCAAACAGCGCGGATGCCATTCAGCATCTCAAGACAGTCAACAGAGCTTTCTTGGGCGGATTCTTGATACATCATGATGAATTGAAACATTTACTGGATGATTTCTAGGATTTCTTCGGTTCCTTGCTTTCGTCATAGAAGAACGGCTCCCACACGTGACCGTCAATATCCATAAACGGGCGGTTATACATGAAGCCCAAATCTTCCGTCGGCCGGTACGCTTTGCCTCCCGCCGCTACGACTTTTTCAAAGAGGGCATCAACTTCTTCTTTGCTTCCAAGTTGAAGAGCATTGAGAACCTGAAGGGACTTTGCGGTATCGACCATGCTGCGACCAGGCGTGAAGCCGGTCCAGGCTTTCTCCGTCATCAGCATCGCAAAAATCTTGTCACCGAGAATGAGACACGTGGCGTTTTCGTCAGTAAAATTCGGGTTGAATTTGAAACCCAGTTTCGTCCAGAACTCTATGGTTTTCTTCAGGTCTTTAACGGGCAAATTGACGAAGATTTGGTTCACCATAGAAAGAAGGAGTAACTGGTGAAGACTACCAAATTTCGCAAAATCGGCCAAGCATTTAGCAATGAAAGTGTATAATGAAGGCCAATCTTCCCAATCTATCTATGATGGATTTCTCGAAATACAAGGACGCGGACCTGCTCGCGATCCGCATCATCGTCGCGGCGATCTTCATATTCGCGGCTTATGCAAAGTTTGGCTTTTGGTCCGCGACGCCAGAGGGCATGTCCGCGAGTATGGTAAACCTGATGAAGTTCCTCTCGATTGTCGAAATGATCGGCGGCCTTGCTGTCCTCGTGGGATTTCTGACGCGCTGGGCGGCTCTTGGCCTCGCCATCATCATGGTCGGAGCCATTTTCGTTTTGCAGTTCACCATGCAGATCGGCTTCGCCACCCCGACCGGCGCGGGCTGGAACTTCCCGCTCGCCGTCCTCGGTTGCTGCCTAGCTCTCAAAGTCTTCGGACCGGGCAACTGGTCGATGGACGCGAAGATGGGCAGGGCATAAAAAAACCCCTTCGCAACCGAAGTCACGAAGGGGGCGGCCAAGAAGAAAACGGGTGAGAGTTACACTGGCTTCGGAAACCGACGATAAAGTGGCCTGATCCACACAAGATGGATCATAACAGCCTCAATGACGAAAAAGTTAATCGGCTGGGCTGCGTCTTCGAGGGTCCAGGCGGGGATTGCAAAAAGTGCAACCACGCAGGAAAGAAAATACAGCATCCAAGCGATGCGGTCTTCCCGACTCGGATGCTTCCAAGCGGAAGCGAACGTCGGGATTGAACCAGTAAAGGTCGCAATCTGACTGATCACGATGGCGACAATCGCCTCTTCGGTCAAGAACCAAAGGACGATGCTGAGGCCAGCGGCCGCCAGACAAACTTTGTCCAGCCGGGTCCAACCCGGTACACCGTATTTGAAAGCGAGCGCGGTGGTTGTCCACGCACCTGCCACGGCACCGATGATCAGACCGTTGACCGTTCCCTTGTCATACATTGCAACCAAAGTAATCGTGTCCAACGTGGCCCAAATAAGCCACGAGGCCTTCGTGGGTTTTGTTTCTCCACGAAAGATTGCGCGGTAGTATGGTAGGAAGCCGGCTAAAAACAGCAGACCGGCAATCGTCGACAGAACTGGTTTCATCTTTAAAAACTCCTTTGTTTTTATTTTGTTCTCACCCGTGATTCCAATGACCACAGGCGTATCGGTTACAACACACCGACTGTAACATTGAACATATATTTATATTTAGTCAATGAGTTTTATCAGCCCTAATTAAAGGCTAAAACGGTCATCGCGCAGAAATACCCAAGGAAGCAGAATGACGCGATTAGGGCCAGATTCCGAATCCAATTCGGCCTCACTTCCCGCGGCAACATCCGGTTTGAAACGTAGAACAAGATGCCCGTGTAACTGAACATGGTAAACGCGTTGATGACCGCGCTGAGCGTGATGAGCTCGCGCGGCTGCGTGAAGCCCGCGCCGATAACGGCGATGCCGAAAAGGATCTGCAGCCAGAGGATCGCGTAGTACGTCCGCGAGATGTTTTGCTTTTTCTGATGGCCGAGCAACAAAACATTTTCCGCCATGATGCGGCTCGTAGAATCGAGCACGGTCAGTTGCGTGGCCGAAAGCATGACACCAGTCACTATGAGAAAGAGGACACCGATGAATGGCAGCGTGCGTGTGCCGATCATCGCCGCTTCATTCAGGACGAACGCGATCCCTTCTTTATTGTCCGGGTTTCCGTAGGCCGTGATGTACGCTAGCAAGCTGAGCGTCAGCATCGTAAGCAGACCAAGACCCCAAAAGATAAGCGCGTGCTCGAGATTCACCGCTTGCCACCACTTGTGAAAACGCCGGAGATTGCCCGCATTCATCGGGAATGTTGTTCCAGTTAACCGAACAGGGCGGGCGGACTGCTTGCCTGTAAGGACGCTGGTGATGCGCTCCGCATACTTGCCCATGCCATAGCCTTTGTCGCGCACGTAAAACGACTGCGCGAGGTTTAAATTTCCGCCCGCTCCGGCAAAGGCCAGCGCGCCGAGGAAGGTAGCGAGAGAAAGGCCTTCGGGCAAAAAGCGGAAGCCCCGGCCCTGGCCGATCAGTCCGCGCCCCAGATCAATAATGTCGCTTGCGCTGACGAGATAGAGCGTCAGCAGGACGATGAGCGGAACGCCGATGCCGATGAGCCACTTTTGGAGCGTCTCCACCGTTTGATACACGACGGCGCCGATGGTGAGGATGGCGCCGGCGGCGAGGAGAATGCCGATGGCCAGGAGCCGGATATCGGACCAACCGAGGATGTTGCCGAGGAGGGTGGCGCCGGCCACGCCGATGCCGGGCCAACCAAAACCAAAGAAGGTGGTCAGGATGAACCAGAGTGGAAGCCAGCGGCCTAGCCGCGCGAAGCCGACGAAGATACTTTCGCCGCGCACCAGCGCATAGCGCACGACTTCCATGTTGATGAAGTACTGCATGGTGATGCCCAGCAGCATTCCCCACACAAGGCCCAGGCCGTAGTTACTGGCCAGGTACGGCCAGAGAATGACTTCGCCGCTGCCGAGGCCGAGGCCCAGGATAATAAAACTGGGGCCGATGAGCCGGCGGAGCGGCGGCGCGGGCGGCAGATCCTTCTCAGGCAAAGCCTGGGCTTTCATGACCAAAGCGTACCAGCTTTCAGACCGGAATTTCATAGTGTATTGTTTGGCCATGAATAATTGGAAATTTCTCGGATTAGCCCTCATTGTCGGCGCCGTTGGCGGCACGCTGGCTACGGTCGGTCTGCAGTGGAACAGCCATAATGCGGAAGCCTTAATTGCTGAGTTCTACGCGATTGAAAACGCCGTCTATGTCAGCCCTCACGGCCTTCGCGGGAAAATGGATAAAGGGGTCCAGGATTATATTCTGGTCGATCTACGCAGCGCCGAAGAATACGAAAAGGAACATATTGCCGGCGCGATTAATATCGCCGCCTATTCCGATCCGAATACGTCTGCATATGATGATATCGAAAGAATTGTCGGCGGATTCCGGGCCTTGCCGAAAGGTAAAGAAGTCATCGTCTACTGCTACTCCATGCCTTGTATGACTGGCCGGAAGATCGGCAAGATGCTCGCTGAGCACGACATTTACGTGAAGCATCTCGGCATCGGTTGGAACGAGTGGCGCCATTTTTGGACACTTTGGAACCACGAGGGCGAATGGAATCGCACCAAAGCCGAAGACTACATCGCGACGGGCAAAGAGCCTGGGAAACCCAATGTTACCCCGTCGATTTCGCCGTGCGTGGAAGGTCAGTTCGGCTGCTAACCTATTCCAGGTGTTCCCGCAGGGTTTCCATGTCCACCACGCGGTCATGGCGGCGGCTGTCGATGAGCAGAGTCGGGATCTTGATCGTTCGAATGCGGCTCTCGACAATAAATTTTTGCGCTTCCAAGCTGAGTCGCACTTCCTCCGACGTCGCCGCCGTCTCGATTTGCCGAATTTGGGCCGCCGTGTAACCGATTTCAGCGAGCCATTCCCGTAGCTGTTTCTCAACGTCTTCACGGAGCATTCCGATATTGATCTTCGTTTGAATATCGATCTCGTCCAGACCGGCAGGATCGGCGAAAATCTTTTCGAGCAGTTGCCAGTCAGCCGGCGGGTTACTGCCGAGAGGAACATGCTTCACCGCTTCGAGATATGACGCGATAAAATAGGAGTGCGGGAATTTGTAACCGCCCTCGGGTTTGGGAATCGGATAGAGCAAATACGAAACATTACGCGCTTCCATCACGCTGGCTTCCTTCAGGTTCTTGGTCAGCTTTTTGCAGAATTGGCAGCCAGGATCGATGATTTCAATGACGTACGGCTTCTCTTCATCCAGCGCGCGGTAGTACGAGGCCGACGGACTCAGGTACGCACTGGGTTCCCATTGTTTGAGCCGATCGGGCAGGCGGGAAACTGTCTCCGCAAAGCGGGTAAACGGTCCCGTCACCCATTCGTCGAGACGTCCGTCCTGAATGGATTGGACCAAGCCGAGCTTTTCCTGGCCGACGCCGCAGGCCTCGCCGCCGAGCGAGCATGATTCGACGTCACGCGGATCGCAAGTGTCATAAACCCACAAATTCAGGCCAGCGTTGGCGACGTAGAACAGGCTCCAGATGCTGAGGATGACGAAGACAAACGCCAGCCAATCGATCCAGCGGTTGAGGAAACGCGCCAACCGCGGGTGCGTGAAGATGAGTTTCCCGAGCAGTTTGCCTTTCAGTTCTTCGCTGAAATTAATGTCGCAGGGACGGAAGGTGACACGCCGCAGCACACAGCGCCACGCCTTTGCCGCGAGCGGCCGATACGACGCCGAGAAGAGCGCCAGGATTGCAAAGACGATGAAGGCGGCGATGCAGAACATGAACCTGGGTTAGTATGAAAGCAGTTCATCGTGCAACGTGCAACGTGTAACGTTGAAGGTTGCAGGTTGCACGTTAGGGTTAAAGGGTTCTGAAAATATGATCGAGCGTCTTCAAAAAATGCTGAATTTGCTCCGTAGTGTTATAGAGTCCAAGCGACACACGGAGTTGCGGCGGCAGCTCGCGCTTATGCTGAAGATACGCATGGCAGCAAAAGTGGCCGCTGCGGCACATGATGTTTTGCTCATCAAGGTACAAGGCGAGCCGGTGCGCGTCGATACCGTCGACGGAAAGACTGACAATCGGGCTAGGCCGATGATTGAGCATCTGCACTCGGGGCATCTTCTGTAACCCGGCAAAAAGGGCTTCCGCTAGGGCTCTTTCGTGTTTCTCGGCTGGCTGTTTATTGAGCCATTGAATGGCCGCACCGAGTCCGATGATGCCGGCCCAGTTTTGCAGGCCCGGCTCGAGAATGGCGTGGGCTTCCTCGCCTTCACGCAGCAGATCGAAGGTATCTTCGCGTGCGTCGGTCACCATGCCGCCGCCGATAAAGAATGGTTCGAGGCGTTTAAGGAGGGATCGTTTGATGATGATGAAGCCGACGGACGGACCGTACATCTTGTGGCCTGATCCAAACGCGGCGTCGAAGTCCGTCTCGCGGAGCGGTTTCACATCGTGCGTGAAACCTTGCGCCGCGTCCACCAGCAGAATGCCGCCCGCGGCGTGCGCGTCGGCGGCGAGCTGCTTGAGATTCGACGGGCTGCGGCCGTCGATGTTTGAAACAGAGTTGATGAGCACAACGCTTTTGTCTAAATCACCCGACGCGTAGGTAATCGTGCCGTCATCTTCACGGGAAAGCACTTTGCGTTCCGTTCCGTTGCGCTTGGCCCACGTGATGGACGGCAGCATGACGGAGTTATGTTCGATGTCGGTCGTGACGATGCGTTTGAAGACTCCCACGGGCAATTGATGCAACACTAGGTTAATGCCGTAGGTCGTATTGAGCGTAAATGCGACGACGTACTCCGGCGCGCGCTTGCCGGCAAACTCTAAAAGAAGTTGCCGCGCTTCTCGAACCTTCGCATCGACCTGCGCGCCCCAGTGGTACTTCACGCGCCCGCCGCACGCATTGTAATGCAGGTAGTAATCATCTTGCGCGTCGATGACCGGCTGCGGCCGGAGCGTCTGACAGGCGGAATCAAAGTAGCAGATTTCTGGCGGCAGATAGCCAAAATCGCCACCACTCGTTGAGCCTTTGGCCGGCGCGGACTTCTGCTTAAACATAGCTTTCGGCATGAATATACTCTTTTGCGACGCCACATTCTTCGAGGCAGAGCGTTTTGAGCGTTGCGACCAAATCCGGCGGGCCGCACAGGTAGATCTGGAGATTGTCCGCCGACTCCGCAATGATTTTTTTCACCCGGTCTTGGACCGAGCCGGTTTCGCCGTGCCAGTCCGGTTCGCCGCTCAGAAACGAGGCATGCACATGCAAATTCGGATGCGCCTGCTCCAGCGCTTTCCATTCTGCTTCCCAGTAGAAGTCGCGCGGTGAAAGCACGCCGTTAACCAGGTGCACTGTCCGCGCGTTTCTCGCTTCCGCAAACATGGTGAGTAGTTGCGCGCGAAACGGCGCCACGCCGGTACCCGTGGCGGCCATGAGGAGGGGCGCTTCGTCTTGCTTGAGAAGAAAGCGCCCGATGGGACCTTGCAGATGGATGACATCACCTTCTTGTAATTTCGTTTCAAGCCAACGACTAGCCCGTCCGTTTGGGACAAGCTTAATGACAAAGAGGAGATCCGATTCAAACGGCGCCGACGCGATGGAGTAAGCGCGGGTTTGCATGTCGGTCGGATTTTCGAAGAGCGGCACATCAAAGAGGACGAACTGGCCGGCGGCAAAGGTAAAGCCAGCCGGCTTCTCTAGCCGAAGTTCATACACATTCGGCGCGATGAGGCGCTTTCGTAAACAATGAACATTGAAAGCTCTTGTCATACGCCAACACTGAAAAATGCAATTGTAAGTTCCAGGTTCCAAGTTACAGGTTGTACGTCAAAAGTGAATTCACCTATTTGCGTAACTTGCAACCTGAAACCTGGAACTAGGAACTTCATGAATTCCGAATGGTAGCGAGGATACGATCTCCCCATTTCTGAATTCGTTCTTCCTGGCCGTATGGCTCATTGACGAGGACCAGCGGCGGCACAAACGGCTTGCCGTTGTGCTCGCGGATAAATCGCAGAAGATGCTCGGTGCAACGGGTGCGGAAGTAATAGCGCTCGTCTCCCAAGCTGATGCTCGAGACCGCTTTGCCTTGCAGATCGACGCCTGCCGCCCGTTCTTCGAGGAGCGCCTGCATATGCATGTTCAATTGGCCTTCGATCCCGCCAGTGTTCCACGTGCCTGAGCCGAGGATCAAGTAATCGCCGCGCAGCAGGTCATGCGCCTGCGTTTGCTCGGCTCGCTGCTTTTCGACTGTTATCTTCGGCGCGTGCTTTGTCCAGTAGTTGATCAGTGTATCAATGACATGCTCGGTATGGCCGCTCGTCGAAGCGTAGATAAAATGAACGGAAGGCATGATCAAGCTTTTGTACGTAACACGATAAGCGACCCGAGTGCGTTTAAGAGGAAAGCTGTGAAAGCCATCATGGGAATGGTGATGTAACCGAAGTGAAAGAAGGGCGTGCTCGCGCAGGAGACACCGGTTTCGTCACAAGGCACCAGCAGATCGGTTGGCGGCGCAATTGCGGCCGTCACTTGTTCCCCATAATGGAACGCTGCAATGAGTAAGCCCACGGCACTCAGAATTGCCAGATACCGAGCGACGCCGCGATCACGGTGCCAGATTGCCACCGCCAGGAGAAGCACCTGCGGATACATGAAAATGCGCTGGAACCAGCAAAGCCTGCAAGGGGTCCAATAGGCGACTTCGGAAAAGTACAGGCTGCCGAGCGTCGCTGTCAGCGCAACAATCAGCATGAGCACCAAGCTTTGGCGGGAAACCCAGCGCAGCAGACGAGAAGGCGCTTTGGGTGACAAGAGATCCTTGAGCAAAGCAACAATGAGAATCACGGAGATGCATTGCCCAACCACAGTCAGAATAGCTAGGAGCTTGACGATGTGAGGAGTGAAAGCGGACATAAACACGCTTTGGGGGGGAAACTACTTTAGGCTTTTTTGAGAGGCGGAAAATCACAAACAATCTGCAGCGGTTTGACGGCATGCTCTGGTTCGGCCCCTCGTTGCCATTGTTCGATGCTTTGGAAGCAATCGGTAAACATGTTGCGCATGGAATCATCGGCATAGAAGGCAATGTGCGGCGTCGTCACGACATTTGGGTGGTCGATCAGCTCCTTGTTCTCTTTGAAGTTCTGCTCGTGTTCCAACACATCGAGCAGTGCATGCGCCACTTTTTCGCTTTTGAGTGCCTGGAGCAGTGCGACTGAATCGATGAGCGCGCCGCGGGCCGTGTTCACGAGGACCACGCCATCTTTCATTTGCGTAAACGCAGCCTCGTCGATGATATGGTGCGTTTCCTCCGTGGCCGGAATGTGGAGCGTGATGATGTCGCTTTGCAGGAGAACCTCTGGAAACGGCAAATATTGCACGCCGTAATCCCGCTCCAGTTCGAGCGTGCGGCAGCTGTCAGTCGCCACAATACGCATCTCAAATCCATGCGCTATCTGCGCCACTTTGCGCCCGATCTTGCCCGTTCCCAGGATCCCAATTGTTTTGCCCTTGAGGGCCATGCCGCGCAGTCCGTGGTAGTCGAACACACCGCTCTCCACGCGCTGATCACCTTCTTCGATGTGCCGCAGCGTGGCGAGCAGGAGCGCGAAGACGTGCTCCGCGATCACATGTGAACCGTAATCGGGAACGTTACACACCGTGATGCCACGTTCACCGCACGCTTCGAGGTCGATATGATCGTAGCCGACCGACCGCGTGCTCAAAAGTTTCAGCTTGGGCAGTTTTTCGATCACGGCGCGCGGGAACGCGGTGGTGATGAATGTGGAAATGATCTCGGCCTCGCGGCAGGCCTCGAGCAGTTTCTTATCCTTGAGGCCAGCCGGCGCAAAGACAGCTTCGGGGAAGCGCTGCGAAACCAGCTTGCGGTCGCCTTCTTCGACATCGAGAAACAGAATCACACTCGGGAGTATAGCGCATTTCAGCGCGCTTCCATGGCACGTTCGATGCGCTCGGCAACGCGGTTTGGGTGCGGTACCAGCGAAACGCGAGCTTTGTTGTTCTCAAAGACCAGCGACCCGAAATTGAAGATGTTCTGCAGAGGCCCTTCCTTTTGGGCGTCGACTGTCTTCATGAATTGGAAAGAAACTTCGAGCACGTCCTCATGCAAAATCATGCGGTATTGCAAACGGATGAGCCGGCGGTTGGTGATGATAATCCGGTCCAGACATTCGCTTAAAAGCACCATGAAGAACCAGTGGTGCGTAATTAAGAAAAGAACGAGTCCCGAGATGAACGTCAGGTGGGAAAGCCATGTGTAAGGATGAACGACATACACAGAGAGGAACAGCAGCAATGATGAAATGAGCAGCAGGAGCGCGTACATGACGGAGGGGAACACATACTTTACCCAGTGCTCGTTGAGAACGGCTGAAATCTTTTCGCCGGTGAAGGTGTTTTTTTGCATCACGAGAGATGGGGATGCAAAATAAAGAACGCAACCGAGAGGATCGCCGCAAGAACTGTAAACAAAGAATACAGGGGTACTAAGATGCGTCCGGGCCTTCCCCAAAGCACATCATGTCCGCCAAGATCACGGCAAAGTGCCCGATATTTTGCTGATTTTGTCCGGAATATCTGAACAAGCAAAAGGAGCACCAGCAATGAAGACGCTTCGATAAGCAGAACAATAACAAACGTCATGATCATCAGCGGCGAGTCGAGTAATTCCATAAGGGGGATTATAGCACTCCTTGAGAGGCTGGCGTGCCAGCAAAACCGGCTTCGCTGCACTCCGCGGCGAAAATTGCTTACGAAATTTGGTTTCATCACGCCAAGCCCGTATCGCGGATTAATGTGCCAGCTTCCGCTCCTGTGGCGTGCCAACCGTAGCTCTGCCCATGATGCTGTGAAGCTCCGCCAGCTTACGCAGGCGGTTTCCTTCTGAGCACCTGCGGCGTCACATGCGGAACCCGGCATAACATGTTGCCGATTATTGAATGCATTCATCCCCTGCCTCACGGCAAGGGCTTTTTGCGAAGTCGGGTAAAAATTCAATGATCCTCGGAGCTACGATGGCAAAGGGCTCTTCGACAAGCTCAGAGTCATTCGACTCTTTCAGTTTTGGTGGTTCACCATGAGCGAGCCTTGCGAACGAAGTGAATAAGGTGAGTCGAATGGTGGAGCCTACGAGATTCGAACTCGTGACCTCTTGCATGCCATGCAAGCGCTCTAGCCAGCTGAGCTAAGGCCCCATGATGTGAAAAGAAAGATCGAACGACCATCGCGCAGCGCGGCTTATTTGATGGCGCGGCTACCGCCGCGACCCAGCTGAGCTACCAGCCCGACAGACGTCGGTCTGGCGGGTGGCCCCGTGGTTTACCATGAGCGCGCGCTAGCGATAAGGCTCTTCGGCTCATTTCGCTTCGCTACGTTCGCTCAAAGTCATTCGCCTCGCAAGAGAGAGAATGGCCGGAGCCAAGCGACGACCATGAGTGAGCGCCCCAGGCGCGAATCGAATGGTGCACCCGGCAGGATTCGAACCTGCGGCCTCCTGGACCGCAACCAGACGCTCTATCCAGACTGAGCTACGGGTGCATTACGTCAGAAACAGCAATGGTCACTGAGTCTGGGCAACCCTGTCACCCCGAGCTTGTCGAAGGGTACGGGTGCACATGAAATAAAAGATCGGCTGTTGAAGCTGTAAAAGGGTAACATTGCGTAAAAAACTAAACAAATGAGTTGGCGGCAATTTGAATTCGGCTAACCTGCCGCCAACTGGGCTAGAGAGCATACTCCCGGGAATGCACTTCGGAGCTCGCTCTGAAGATAGATTGCGGTTCAAGTCCGTCCTAGTCCACTGAGAGCCCTGTGGCTCTCAACCCTGTTACCAACCCGCGGCAGGGTCCCACCGTCCGGAGAAGAGATGTTCCGAACAATTCATCTCCGTTCATAAGCCAGGAAACTAATCCCTTCCTGGCTTTCTTTATTGACAGCAAACTTTGGCCGTCTAGTATCGGCGGCCATCAGTTTTTACTGATGGTTTGCGGGTGTAGCTCAGGGGCCGAGCGCCCTGCACCATTTCGGTGCGGGGAGGTCGGAGGTTCGATTCCTTCCACCCGCTTTCCGCCGGCAGTCTCCCTCAGGAGACTGCCATTTTATTATTGCGGCGATCTCAATCATGCGTACCATGCAAAGTCACTGCAGCGAAAGTTGCAGCCCCACCTCGCAGAGGCAACTTCGCGATCGATGAAGAGGCACCATCCTCGCCTCTGCGTTTCACGCCAGGGTAGTAGCTATCGACTACCCTGGCCTTTTCATTTGTCAGATTTCGACAAGCTCAATGTGACAAGTGGGAGGGGGTTTGCTAGGTTACAGCCATGAAAGTCACCTTCCTCCTGGGTTCCAAAAGCGACCAGGAATTCGCGGAGAAGATCGCGGCCACGCTCGATGAATTCGGCGTGCCTCACGAAATGATTGTGGCTTCCGCGCACAAGGTTCCCGAAAAAGTCGTGGAGATCATGGATAAGTTAAACACCGATCCGCAGCCGCAAGTCATCATCACCGTGGTTGGCATGAGCAACGGCCTGGCGGGAGTGGCGGCGGCAAGCCTGGTGCATCCGGTCGTGAATTGCCCGCCGTATAAGACGATCGAGGAATATAGCGCCGATATCCATTCAAATCTCCGTTACCCTTCCGAAGTTCCGGCGATGACGGTCCTGACACAGAAAAACGCGGCCTTGGCCGCCGTTAAGATCCTGGCCGTAGGCAATGAAAAACTGAAGGCAAAAGTGAAAGCCCGCATTGAGAAAATGAAGAGCCAGTACTAGGGTAGCAACGTGCCGAACAAAGGATTAATGAAGGGGTTCGTCGAGAGCACGCTGCGGGCAATCGAGAATTTTGACGAAGCGCAGCAGTGTAAGCGGGCGGCCGATCATCCCGTCGTGATACGGCTGCGCGGCAAACTCCAAGAGCGATTAGTTCGGATCTTGGATCAAATGCCTCTGGTGCCAATTCACGTTCCGCCCGAGCTGCAAGAACTGTGGCTAGTGTGCGATGACGGCTTGGAACTGCTGCGGACCTCGCAACGACGCCTGATTAAAAGAAAATCACTCGAGCAACTGCATGTTTGCTTGCAGCTCGTTTCAGTCCCGGACATGGAATCGGAAGAATGGAGAGCCGGCGCTCCCCGCTTTGAGTTGTAGTCTGTTACGATGCTCTTGTGCCGCTCACCCTTGAAAAATTACAGGCAGAATTGAAAAATTGGAAAGGCTGCG
>DATDTQ010000104.1:0-8369 GCA_035290765.1 Candidatus Peribacteraceae bacterium | reverse complement strand
CGCTGGTTTCTTTGTCCTGAATGTTTTCGGCACGATAGAATTTTGTAAAGATATGAGGCTGCTCCACGGCGGGAATACCATACCCAGAATCGCTCACCATAATGCTGACCGTATCATCTGGCTCCGTTTTAGCGGCAATATGTATGTGGCCGCCTTCCGGCGTGTATTTAATGGCATTGCTTAAGAGGTTTATCACGATTTCCTTGAGGAGCTGTTCATCAGTTCGTAGTTCTAACTCTGGGCTCACGACTGTCACCGTGTGCTTCATTCGCCGCGCGTGTTCTTGCTGCTCATCTTTAATGGTTTGCAGAAGTTCTTGCAGCTTGATGGACCGAGGTATCAGCTTCAGTCTTTTTGCTTCTAAACGCGAAAGCATCAACATGGTCGTGATTGTCTGAGCCATGCGGATGGCACTGACGTGTGCGCGGTTGACGAGTTCTATTTGCATTAAATTGAGCGGACCGGTGGTACCGGCTTTAAACATTTCCAGCGTCCACTTGATGCTCGTCAGCGGCGTTCGCAATTCATGCGACGACAAGCTGACGAATTCGGACTTCGCGCGCTCGACGAGCTTATGCTCGGCCGCGCGCGCGGAAATGGAAAGCAGCGGCGCCAGGCCGCTGACGATCAAGATGATGCCGACGAGCGGCAAAACATCCGTCGCCAATACCGGCGCCGGTGTCAGGAGCAGCAGCGCGCCGCACAGAATCAGACCGACGGCCAGGATGACCGTCAGCACACGAAGGCGGTGGTAGGGTGGAAGTTTGGGCAAAGGGTGTTTATATTGTATTAATTATACAGCAAAACGATTATTCTAACAATTTCGAACCATTCCCTATTGTCAGGCTGAGCGGAGTCGAAGCCTACCTGCTATGATAAACCACTTATGAAATTGTATTATGTTTATATTTTGCGCTGTGCTGACGGTTTTTATTACGTCGGCATCACAAATGATATTGAACGACGCTTGAACGAGCATAATTTCTCGAGCAATCCAATGTCATTTACTTCGCACAGACTTCCAGTGTGTTTGGTTTACAGTTCAGAATTTAAAAATGTGGATGAAGCGATTGCCTGGGAGAAAAGACTGAAACGCTGGAGTAGAGCAAAAAAAGAAGCTCTCATTCAAGGAAATGGGGATACTATTCATGCATTGGCGGCATGTCAGAATGAAACGAACCATAAAAATGCTCCTTGCAACATAAGGAAGACTCCTCGACTCCGCTCGGAGTGACAAGTTAAACTATGTACGGAAGCGTGCCGGAGTGGCCGATCGGGCCTGTCTTGAAAACAGGTAGACCCGCAAGGGTCTCAGAGGTTCGAATCCTCTCGCTTCCGCCAGCTTTCGCTCTGCGAAGGCTGCCCGCCGTAGCTCCAGCGTTTGTTTGGTTTATAATCCACATAAGCAGAGCTACGGCTGGCAAGCCATAGGAGCGGAGGTGGACCCTTTGCATTCATCAACCTTCCAATTTCTCGCGTAGTTCAGCGTTACTGGGTAATTTTTCGGGTGTGAGACCGCGCTTGCTCCAGAGGGTTCGCAGCGCTTCCAAATACCCTTTTTCGCTTATGAGGCGGCGTTTGAATTCTTGCACCTGATCAGAAAATCGACTGAATCCGCTGTGATGAACCAGATCATAAATCACTGTGACGAGTGCGTCTTCGCCGCCCCTGACTTCGGTGCGAATCTCGTCTTCGACCGCATCCATAATGCTGTTTTGGTCCAGACCGGCGATGACTTTCAAATCTTCGGCCGAGCCGGAAGGCAAGTAGAGCCGCAGCCCTAAGCGCCGAAGTGAACAGGGGAGCGAAAAATCAGCAATCACGTCCGCAACCTGTGTTGCCAACCCACCTTCGACGTTGTGGTCTTCGACGACAATCAAGTGGGTTGTTTCCAGGGCGGCTTGAATAACTGCGGACGCATCAATCGGGCGAACGCAAGCAACGTTCACCACCCGAACGCTCACTGGCGGCTCCTGCTTGGCCAGCGCATCGGCGGCGGCGACTGCGTCGTGCAACGCGCTGCCGCTACAGAGAATTGTCAGGCGATCTTCGAGGTTACCGCGCCCGCGCACAAGCTCGGCGCGGCCATCGAATTGGTATTCAGTTCCATAGAGCACATCACCGTCGGGCGTCAGAAGTTGCGGATGACCGCTCCGACCGGAAAAGACATAGACGTTGGTATGACCTTCAGCGATCAGCTCCAAGCCCTTCTCGGCCATGGCCGCCGCTTGGTTACTGTCACCCGGTACCCACACTTGGGTGTGCCGGAATGGGATGGTGAGATAATTTTGTTCTTGGTGCGTCTCTCCGTCCTCACCGACAGACGAGCCGGCGTGCGTGCAGTCGTGCAACACGGCGCAGCGGGTATGACCGCAGTTGATGTCGATCAGCCGCGCATTCGCGCGCGCTTCATTCACGCCGAAGGCGGCGAAGGTGTAGGTCACCGGGAGGAGACCGACTTGGCGCATCCCCGCCGCCATCATGTACATGTTGGCTTCGGCTACGCCCACGTTAATAACGCGCTCAGGAAACACTTTTTCCACCACATCAAAGCCACCCGAGCCGGCCAGGTCGGCGTGAAGAACAATGATGCGCGGATCGGCCGCCATCAGGTTTTTCAGATGGGTCGCGCCAAAGTCTTTGCGGGCGGCTCCCTTTTCTTTTGTAACGGCCCGCTTATAGCCCTTCATGTTCACGTTGAGTGACATATCGGTTTCCACATGACCTTTGGCGTACCGTTTTTTTTCTTCCTTCCGAAATGGTTCATACGCTTTGATCGCTTCGTCAAAGTCGGGGAGTTCAGCCAGCGCGCGCTTCGCTTCATCATCGGAGAGCGGCGCGCCGTGGTAATTCTTCTGGGTTGAATTCGAGCCTTCTTCCATGACCGCAACGCCATGGCCCATCGTGGTGTAGTAACACAAGAAGATGGGCCGGCCTTCGCCTGTAAACGTATCAGCCAGCTGGATGGCGGCCTTTACCTGGCCGGGGTCGTTCCCGTTTTGCACCTCGATGACGCGCCAGCCGCAGGCGGCGGCGATGCGCGCGATATCAGCGGCCACCGTCCGGCTCGGAATGCCGCTGAGTTGGACGTCATTGATGTCGCCGTGGACGAATAAATTATCAAGCCGCAGATGCGCGGCCAGCCGAAACGCCTCCATGATCTGGCCTTCTTGGCTGTCGCCGTCGGCCATCAGAACATCCACGTGACCAGACTTTTTTTGGATCTTCAAACCGAAGGCCGCGCCCAAAGCGTTACTCACGCCTTTGCCGAGAGGGCCTGTGCCAAACGAAATATCGCCGATGCCCGCTTCCACGTGGCCGGGCAGTCCGCCGGGAATCCGAAAGTGATCGATAATCGCCTGCGGGGACTGGAGGCGCTTGTCCCGGCCTTCGCGGCCGAATAAATATTGAAGGCCGTACGCGAGGAGCGAAACGTGGCCGGCGCTAAAGCGCAGCGGCTGATCGACTGCGGAGTCGCGGAGCTTACTCAGGCAGTACGCGAAGGTAAAGGCCGAAAGCGGACCACCGGGGTGACCCGAGTGATGGGCACGCGGGCCGCGCACGGCCAGATGGCAAAGGATTGTGTGTGCGTGCTTGTAAGCCGTTGCTTCATCAACTGTCAATTTCGCCGCCTGCTTGGGTCCCACCCACGTCGGCTCGACTGTTGACGAAGCCTCCAGAATTCTCTGTAACGACATCGGCACCGCCGACACGTCTTGACCGATAAGCTGCCGATGGTCTGGTCTGGAATCAGGCATTTATCATTATAAAAACCTCCAGCGGCAGTTTAGGGACACCGGCCTGGTTCCTCAAGCCGAGTGTCAAGTTGACCCGGCTTGTTTGGGGTGGAGCCGCCCATTAGCCTTCCTCGTTCCATGAAAACGACCATTCGCCGCCAGCGCATTTCACCGCTTCTCGGCATCAATATGGCCATTATCGCGATCTTCGCGCTTGTCCTCGTGGGCAGCGCGGGAGGGCTTTGATCTCTCATGGTGAGTGTGCTGAGCAGTGACGAAGCATCGAACCATGCTTCCTTTTGAGCATTGTCGCATTTCGCCAGAGCTCAATATGACAATGCTGGTTCCAGGATGAGCATTACCTTCTTGCCTTCGCTTATTGTCTGTTCCTGTCCCGTCCAGTCATGAATAGCTGAGAGAAGGTGATCCTGCTGATACCGAAACCCATGGCCGAGCACAGTGCCTGGATCATTCGTTATAAATTCATCCTCGTCGAAACCGGTAATCACAAGCATGTGGTACCAAGGCCCGCCGCCGCTGAAATACGGATTTTGCAGTTCTTTACCGGCCGCCGGAACGATAACTGGATGCCCGGCACGTAATTCTTCCTTAATGCTTTCAACTGTGACGTCTTCAATGATGCGGCTTCGGAAGCCATACCATTGCTGCACAAATGTCGCTAACTCAGCAATTGTCATACTCTCGCCATACCCAGCCTTCGCGACGGCATCAGTCAGTGAGAGAATTTTTTCATTGGCAACGGATGCTGGCAACGTTGTTCCTTGCATGTATGCATCGATCATCAAAAGTGCTGCTTCCTCGCACGCTTCTTGATACGGTGCGCTCCAGTCTTCATAAGGAGCTTGAGACGTGAAGGGGACAGATAAAGTGACCGCGGGTGAAACGACTACGGCCTCCGGGATGCTGATCTCAGTCTTTTTCGTTATCACTGGCACGGGGCGAGAAATCGTGGCGGCAGTTTCTTCTGGTGAGAGTGTGGCGCTCGCTTTTGGTTCTTGAAACTGCCAGCCGATGGCCGCGCCCCAAAGGAGGAGATTGGCACAAAGAATTTTGCCAAGACGACGGGTTTGGGCAGACATAAAGGTATATAAAATACAACATTTAACAAATAAAGCAAGCATCCATTCAGTCATCTGAACTCCATGCATTGTCACCCTGAGCTCTAAGCATTGTCACCCTGAGCTCTGACGAAGGGCGACAATGCTGTCTTTAAACCACTCAGAAGTCATGGTTCGTCAGAGCTCACCATGACAAGGTCAACATGGCTCACCATGACATGGTCGAGAAAGCTCATCATAACAACGTCAGGGCAGAATCGTCAGCATTACCTTTCGTCCGGTTTCAATTTCCTCTTTCACGCCCGTCCAGTCATGGACGGCATTGAGCACTACGTCGTGTTCGTACTTATAGTCGTCACCCCGGCGCGTGCCGGGATCGTTTGTGTAGAAGTAGCGGTTATCGTAGCCGGTAATCACAAGCATGTGATACCACGGACCTTCGCCGCTGAAGTACGGGTTCCCGAGCTTGCGGCCGGCGGCTGGAACGATCACGGGATTACCGGCGGCGATTTGGGCGGCGATATTCTCAAAGGTCACTTCGTCAGACACCGCCGTCTTGTGTCCGTAATAATCTTCGACGATGGCCGCGAGCTCTTCCACATTTACATCAAGACTATAGCCGTTTTCAGATTCCCACGTGGAAAGGTCGATCAAATCACCCAAGGGATCAGGCAGCCCTGTTCCTTTTAGAAAATGATGGACCATGATCACTGACATTTCTTCGCAGCCTTCTTGCTTGCGCGGGTCCGTCCAATCAGCGTCTGGGGCTTGGGAAGAAAAGGGAACATCGAGGCGAGTGCGGCGGGGCAGATCTATATTTCCATTCGTACCTCGTACTTCTGAAGGTACGAGTGACGAGGTGACGAGTGACGAAGAACGGGTGGACGAGGCAGACCGCTCGGTCGGATTAACAGGTTCAATGATGCCGGTGGCGCAGCCCGCCGCAAGTACCGCGACCCCGATGAGGATACATGTGCGTAAACGCAAGAGAGGGAATTCTTAATGTTCAATGTTCAATTTTCAAGCAATTCACAGAGAAAGCCTTTGAAAATTGATTTTTGAAAATTGAACATTTGTGATTCTGAGGCATACTGTCAGGGTGAAACTCTTCCTGGATACCGCCAATACCGCCCACGTCGCCGAAGTGGCCGCCTGGGGTGTTCTTGATGGTGTCACAACCAACCCCAGTCTGGTCGCCAAGGAAGGCAAAGATTTCAAAACGACGGTTCTGGAAATGTGTCAACACGTTCCGTGCGTGAGCGCCCAGGTCACTGCAACAGATGCAGCGGGCATGATCAAACAAGGTGAAGAGTACGCCGGCTGGCATAAACACGTGGTTGTGAAAGTGCCGATGACGACCGAAGGACTCAAAGCCTTAACCCATTTCAAAAAGAAGAATATTCGCACCAACACCACGTTGGTGTTCTCGGCGAATCAAGCCATCTTAGCGGCCAAGGCGGGCGCTTCGATTATCAGTCCGTTCATCGGTCGTCTCGATGATGCCGGTGAAGACGGCATGGCGCTCATTGCGGAGATTATGGATATTTGGGACAACTATGATTTCAAGACTGAAGTATTAGTTGCCTCCACGCGTCACCCGCGCCACATCGCCGATGCCGCGCGGCTTGGCGCTCACATCTGTACGATTCCGTACGATGTGTTTATGAAACTGCCGCAGCATCCACTGACGGACATTGGCCTCGATCGTTTCTTAAGAGATTGGGCAAAAGTCAGCCAGAAGTAGCGTTGCACGTTGCACGTTGCACGAGATATCCTCAGACCATGGGTTTTCAATCATTTGAAGATATACATGCATGGCAGGAGACAAGGAATTTTTTGGGCTGGCTCCGAATTGTCTGTGAACGCCCAAATGTGCGTCGCGATTGGTCCTGGATTGATCAGATTAGACGAGCAACTCTATCTATTATGTCGAATATCGCCGAAGGAAATGATGCGCAAACAAATGCCGAATTTGTTCAATTTTTAGGGTATGCTAAACGATCAGCAAATGAAGCGCGCTCGCAACTTTATTATGCCCTAGATGCAGGATATGTTTCGCAGGAAGAATGGCAAACCTGGGTTGATGTGACAAAGAAAATAGCTTCTCAATTACATAATCTAATTCGATATCTTCGGATGCATTCAGATGATCCTCGCTCACTTGGTTATAAACAATCGGCGCCTCAGTTAACGTGCAACGTGCAACGTGCAACGAATGAGTGGGAATCGGAGAAGGACAACATCCTTGCCTCTATTATATGAACCATCAGCTCGGTGTAATTGGTTTAGGGACGATGGGCGCAAATCTAGCCCGTAACGCCGCGCGCAACGGTGCGCGCGTTGCGGTCTATAACCGCACTGCTGAGAAAACCGATGCGTTCATGAAGAACTTTGGGAAGGAAGGGGACTTCGTTGCCGCAAAAACATACAAGGAATTCCTCGCCGCGCTCAAACCACCTCGCCCGCTGCTGCTGATGGTGCAAGCGGGCAAACCTGTTAATGCGGTGATCGATGAACTTCGTCCTTTCCTTTCAAAGGGCGATATCATCATTGATGGTGGGAATAGTCACTACCGTGACACCGCCCGCCGCGCGGAAGCGCTCCAGGCAAAAGGCATCAAGTACCTCGGCCTCGGGGTGAGCGGCGGTGAAGAGGGAGCGCTCCATGGCCCGAGCATGATGCCGGGCGGTGATGAAGCGTCGTACAACACCCTGGCGCCGCTTCTGCAAAAGATGGCGGCGGAGGACGGTGAAGGCGGCCGCTGCATTGGGTATTTGGGGCCGGGCGGAGCCGGGCATTTTGTGAAGATGGTCCATAACGGGATTGAATACGGCCTGATGCAACTCCTGGCCGAGGCCTATCATCTCTTGAAGTCCGGTGGCGCCAGTAATGCAGAGATCGGCAAAGCTTTTGCGACTTGGAACGACGACCCATCTCTTCGATCCTATCTGCTGGAAATAACGGCGCAGATATTCACGAAGCGCGATGATATGTCGAAGAAAGACCTGCTGGATGTCATCAAAGATGCGGCTGCCCAAAAGGGTACCGGCAAATGGACGACGGATGCTGCCATGACCTATGGCGTGGCGGTGCCCACGATAACCGCGGGCGTGGACGCACGCATTATGTCGAGCGCGAAGGAGTTTCGGATGGAGCAGGCGAAGCAGATGCCGCTGCAGCCCGTTGCATCTTCGTTTCCTCACATGAACGAAGCAGTGCGCGATGCGCTGGAACTTTCTGTCCTCAATACCTATGCGCAGGGATTCCAACTGCTTTCGGTGGCGAGTACGGAAGAGAAGTGGAATCTGCCGGTGCCGGAAATTATTCGACTCTGGCAAGGCGGCTGCATCATTCGGGCCGACTTGCTGCGCGTGTACCGCAAAGCATTCAGTGGCGATAAGGACGCTTCAGCCGAACTTCGGGGTCGCTTGAGCAAAGAGCGAGAAGGCAATTGGCGTCACGTACTTGCGCACGGCGCACTCCGTGCGATTCCGTTGCCGGCCATGAATGCATCCCTTTCATACTACGATAGTTACCGCTCCGCCTGGCTGCC
>DATDTQ010000103.1:0-3424 GCA_035290765.1 Candidatus Peribacteraceae bacterium | reverse complement strand
GCTCAACGCGCGCTTGATGGGTGTGGCACCGACCGGCAATGCTCGCCGCGAATCCTACGCGCACCTGCCGATGCCGCGCATGACCAACACCTACATGCTCAACGGCGACAAGGATCCGCAGGAGATCATCGCCTCGGTGAAACACGGTTTGTATGCGGTGAATTTCGGCGGCGGGCAGGTGGACATCACCAGCGGCAAGTTCGTGTTCTCCACCGCCGAGGCTTACATGATCGAGGACGGCAAGATCACCCATCCGGTGAAGGGCGCGACGCTGATCGGCAACGGTCCCGATGTGCTCACGCGCATCTCGATGATAGGCAACGACATGGCGCTTGACCCCGGTGTCGGCACCTGCGGCAAGGAAGGCCAGAGCGTGCCGGTCGGCGTGGGGCAACCTACGGTGCGGATTGATGGGTTGACGGTGGGTGGCACGGCGTAGGGATTGTGATGCTGGGCCATTTGGCTTTACCAATAAAATAGACAGGGGGTCGAGCGCAACGTTATGCTTACTTCTGCATCGGCAAAGGAAGGATTAACCATGCCACTCATCAGTTCGTTTTACGGCATACTGATTTACATGTATTGGCTCGACACCAAGCGACATCACTCGCCCCATATACATGCCGAATATGCCGGTAGCGAAGCTGTGTTTTCGATAGCGGAAAGCGAATTGCTGGAAGGCTCAATGCCGCCACGGCAAATACGCCTTATCCAGGCGTGGATCGAGATTCACCGCGAAGAACTGATGGCTGATTGGACACTTGCGATACGCGGCGAAACCCTCGTCAAGATAGACCCCTTGCGCTAGGAGAAACCCATGAACCCACGGATTACCGCAGTCACCGCCCGCGACGATTACACTCTGCTACTCACTTTTGCCAACGGTGAGATACGCTATTTCGACATCACGCCTTATCTGGGTTATCCGGCATTCGAGCCGCTACGCCAAGTTGCGTTTTTCAAACTGGCAAAAGCCAGTCACGGCACCGTCACATGGCCAAAGGAAATTGACTTCGACCCCGACACACTTTACATCGAGGGTAAGCCTGCGAGGCTCGAAGAGCAGGCAGCGTAATTGAATTGTCACGGACACAAAACACGCGAATTTAATCCGAACCCGGCTCCTTTAATTTAAAAATTCTGACCCCGAAAAATTGTTGTTAAGTAAAGAAGTTGCTTTCTATATCGTTAAGCACTCCAAGGAGAACTTCAGTGGCCGCAACAAATAGCCCAATAGTTGCCGTATACCTTGAGCTAGTGCGCGAGCCGTACTTCTTTCTGGTGCACGCGCGCGTGGCAGCGGGACACGACCGCTACGATCGATACGAGCCGAGAACACTTCGAGATTTCATGCTACATCTGTTCGGACTACTCGCGGAAGGTCGCCCCGAGTTCATGAAACGTCTTGCCGAGCTTGACGATGCCGAATTCATGAAGAGTTCTCAACATCGGCGCTACGTGGCGAAGGAACGGGAAGTTCTCTACATCAAAAGTGAGCACCTAGAGCGTTACTCTGTGCAATTCCTCGGCTATTGGGTTGGAACAAATGTTAAGAGCACCCAAGCCGCATCCGTCGCGAGGCTAGCATGTCAGGCTGCGGATGTCCCATGCACAACCATTCGAAAATTTCCGTCCTTTGCAGCACGCGCCTAACCTCTCCATCGACGGACGTTATGCTTGATATTGAATTAGGGGGACATAATGGGCGGCATTTTTTATCTAATGGGTGTTGCTTTAGCTGGATATGCTGGTTATAGCGGCTTTCAGTGGTATTTCATATTTATCTCTTCGCTAGTAATGGCTTTGGGTTATTTCATAATTAGAGCACCGCAAATTCACGGATTAGTTTCGAGTGACGGCATCGTCGTAATACCAAAGCTACTTTCAATTCAGGTTATCTGGTTTTCAATTATTACCGCACCTGTGTACTTCGCTGCATCGGCACTTGACTAAGTTGAATCAACAGAACCAAAGGGTTCAGCTTCGAATAACTTTTCGAGAAGCAACTAGAGTAGTCAGCTCCGTATAATTTTTTTGAACCACTGATTTTGTACAACCGTCCGCTTTCCGTATAATCCATTGCGCCCATTCTCCACGAGAGGTAGCCATGAACACCGCTGAACATTTGTTGATCGAGAAAATCCTGCAACTGCCGCCGACACGTCTTGCAGAAGTGGCCGACTTCGTTGATTTTTTGCGCAGCCGTGAGTATGACCGCGCACTGGTGCAGGCCGCAACGCAAACTTCCGCAGCCAGCTTCGCCGCCGTCTGGGACAACGACGCAGACGCGGCGTACGACGCGCTGTAACTCCCCGCTCTTTCTCAAATGGCATCCGAATCCATTTACCAGTTTGGCGAGGTTGTCCTCGTACCGTTTCCGTTCACCAATCAGGCGGAGAGCAAGAAACGGCCTGCCGTAGTCATCTCCAGCCCCGCTTACCACACCAACCGCCCAGACTTGCTCATCATGGCAATTACCAGCAGACGCGTGCTACGCTGGATTTTGCCACCTTCCCGGTTGTTGACTGGCAAGCCGCCGGGCTGCTCAAGCCGTCCTTCGCCAAACCTGTCTTGACCACACTCGAACAAGCGCTCGTCATCCGCCGCATGGGCAGTCTTACGCCCCGCGATCAGCACTCCCTGCGCCAGATGCTCTCGCAGATTCTGGGATAGCTCCCTGAAAAATGGCCAGCCTCGAATAATCTTTTGAGCGAACTTGATTCGAATAGCTCACACAGCATGATGAATAAGCTGCCACATCTAACTCATTCCTTCTATCCCTGCGACCGTACCTACTATGTCAGCGACGAATGCCTGCGCGCATTCCGGCAACTCACCCCGGAGCAAAAATAGCGATGGGTAGAAGAACTGGCGACGTTTTTACGGATGGCGAAAATTAGTGGAAAGAATTTAGAAGAAGTTGGTAGGGCGGATGAGCCGTAGGCGTTATCCGCCGGATGTGAGCGATACCTAGTTTTAGGTGCTTACCATACGGCGGAAGGCGCTACGCTTTTCCGCCCTACAAAGGCTCAAGTAGAAACCACAGGTAATTATGAATGTTCAGAGGAAAAAACAATGGATGTGAAAGACAGCAACGGCAATCTGCTCAAAGAAGGCGACTCTGTGCAGGTCATCAAGGATTTGAAGGTGAAAGGCTCGTCCATCACGTTAAAAAGAGGAACTGTGATCAAGAATATTCGCCTTGGCGAGGGCGATGAAGCCGTCGAGGGCAATTCTGACAAGGTCAAAGGACTCCGGCTGAAACCGGAATTTTTGAAGAAGGTTTAACCCAGATAATCCATTAGCCTCGAAACCCCCTCCAGCTCCCCCTTGTCAGGGGGAGTGCCCGGTCTGCCCCTCCCCTGACAAGGGGAGGTTGGGAGGGGTTGGGGTGGAATTTCTGCCTAATGGACAATCTGGGTTT
>DATDTQ010000102.1:0-4716 GCA_035290765.1 Candidatus Peribacteraceae bacterium | reverse complement strand
CCTTCGCGATAGCAGCGCATGTCCGCTGCTCCACAACATCATCAGGTTGAAGCGAAAGAATGTGCATTGCGTCATAGCGATCCGTTTGCAGATTCGACACCGCTGCCCAGAACGCTTTGGTAGGGTTTCTCCTTGGAATAATTACGTACACATTTTTTATTCTCGTATTCATTTTTTCTTCATTTAAAGCCAAAATCTCTTTGTATACTGGATCAAATGATAGAATAACTTTTTTATTCATTCCCTGCGATTCAATCCGAGTCTTTGATTCCACATCCCGCACACTGACTGCTTCGGCCATCGCAATGGCTGACCGCCCCAACCACGCCCCCAGGGTACTCCGAAAGGGCCCGTAGCCTTGAAAGGCTACATGCACCGGTTGACCGAGCAGCCGGCTTAGCGCCACGTGCCACCACCACAAGAAACATGCGTAGAGAGATTCTACGTCCGTAAAGAGGCTTCCCCCGCCAAGTACCACCAAATCTGCCTTCCAAAGGCCAGCAATGGTCTTCCACCAGGGCCGTAGCAGTGACCGAAGCCCTCCCGGAAGGCGAGGGAGTTCACCGGCCTGCGGCTCAGCGGAAACCACCTGCCACTGCACCTCCGCAAACTCCCGCAAAAAGTAATCCCGTAAGGCCTCATCTCCCAAATTCCCGACCCCGTAATTGCCGATTAACACTGCGCGTTTCACCCTCGCAGTATAGCTTACGCCGCCCTTTCGACGCCTTCAGATGTCTCCACCGCTTCAGGGACAACTACAGGCGCTGCCGCGGCAACCGCAAACTCCTCTGCCGTCGTAAAGCGCTCGCTTAAGCGAGCGGACTTACCGCGGCGGCCGCGCAGAAACGACAGTTTCGCGCGGCGGACCTTGGCGATCTTCTTCACTTCGATTGTAGCAATGGACGGCGAATGAACCGCAAAGATTTTTTCGACACCCACCCCAGAGACAATCCGGCGCACTTTGACAGTGGCATCGGTCGGAACATGACCGCGATGCACACCAATGACTAACCCTTCAAATATCTGAATGCGCTCTTTTTCACCCTCCTGAATGCGTTCGTGGATCCGCACAGTGAATCCCGGCCGCAAATCGGGGCGTTTCTGCAGAAAAGGCGTTGCCTGCGCGTGAATCGTGGCAGAACTCATTAAGTAGGCGAAAGGTACCGTTCACTTAGGCTGCTGTAAAGGATTCTACCGAGTTTACAGGCTATTTACTGCGGGCTTCGGCAATATCTTCGGCAATTGAATTCACCACCGTTATATGTCTTGGATCATTAATAATTTCGAGGATAAAACGATCCCGAAGACTCAAGCGGTATAAAAAGTCCCCTTTTGAAAAAATGGAATATTTGACGTTTTTGGCGGCAGGATCCTGACCTAAAAGCGCCTCCAGTACCTCCTTTTTTATGTCACCAACAAGCAGCAAATCAACCTTGCTTTCCGTACCAGCAAAACTTCCGGCTAAAACGATCAGCTGCACGTTCGGCAGCTTTTTGAGACTGGCTACGACCGGTGTATCAGCTTGAACTTCCTTGGCAAAAATTCCCCGCAATTCATGGTAGAGAGAAAACTCCGGATCAACTCGATAGTATTTTTTACGGTTACGGTGTCTGGCTTTGACAAGTCCGATGCGACGCAAATTTTCCAGTTCACGACGAATCGAGTTAATTTGTTCACTCAACAGTCGCGTCAATTCGCGGATAAAATATTCCTGTTCCGGGTGCAGCAAAAACGTCGAGAGAAGCTTCACTCTCGTTTGCGAACTGAACAGCGCTTTGAGCACCGACGAAGACATGTTCACAAACTGTACTCATAAGTAATCTTGTAGTGCAAGAAAATTATACAAAAACATGCACAATATTTGTGTGCAAGAAAATGGCTTTAATTAAACAAAAAGATGAAGTATGTGTTAAATTATTATTCATACTGAATAAATTATTTATACATCTCGGTCAAGGCTGCTTGTCGTCTTTGCCTTGCTGCACTAAAAATTAGCGCAGTGGTGCTCGTTGTTCAAAGTAGTAAAATATGATATACTTATATGAATGCCAAAACACACGTTCACGATCACTTTAGGGAGTGTCCTCGGGCTGTTACTGTTCTGGGGAATTACAAGTGGTGACCTGATTCCTATCGCTTTTGCACAGGTCGGAACTCCGCCAGCCAATAATACAGTGCAAGGCATGGTGCATGTCATGGCGATTCTGTTGTCCTTTGTGCACTTTCTTGCGTTTATTGCACTGGCCTTTATTAACTGGTTGCTCGATCCAAATATCTTAGTTGCCACAATCGGTGGTTCTGAAGGCGGCAATACACTCAATACTGTGTGGCGGGTCAGTCGTGATATAACAAATAGCATCTTAGCGTTTGCCTTGGTCGCCGGTGCCATTTACGCAATCGTCGATCCGAGTGAAGGCGGTAATCTCGTTCGTTCACACGTTCGAAAATTCATCGTGGCCGTGATTGTCGTCAATTTTTCGTGGTGGTTCCCTCGCGTCATTTTGGATGCCGCCAATATCTTAACCTCAAGCGTATTGTCACTTCCACAGGCTTTCTATCCTACAACGTGCGTAAAGGCAAATGGCCAGTCTTGTGAATATATTAAGCAATTATGGCTCTTTCCTAGTCCCAACAATCCTAAAGTTCCGCCTGAATGTTACGGAGTACCCTTCGGCGCAATGATCGGAGGTGTGGTCGGTGGAGCGGCAGGTGCAGCTGCCGGAGCGGCGGCTGGCGCCAATATTCGAACACCCATCGAAGGTATTCTGTGTCTCGAAGTGGCTCCACTGAGTAGCGCCGCCATAAGCGACAGACTCACCATTGTGAATGGCTTCTATGTAAATAACTTACATCTCTTGGATGTGAGTAAAATCTCTGCAAACCTTGGTGTGACAGCCGGCGGCGGATTCGACAGCGTCCAATCCTATATTCGTTTTGCCATCGCCGTGCTCTTTGCGTTTCTGTACATATGGGGAATTGCGATTCCACTGATCGCGATGATGATAGCCTTTATGGCCCGGCTCGTCGTCATTTGGCTCACGATCGCTTTTATGCCATTTATCTTCATTGGATACGTACTGGGGACACATGACCCATTTGGCACGCAAAGAATTTTTAAGCACTTTGTGAACGCTGCATTCCTGCCAGTGATACTCGCGATTCCGATCGTCATCGGCCAAATCATGATCTGGAGCATCGATACGTGCGAAAATCATGATGCAGCGAAGGCTGTCGGTCTTTGTGAGCAAATCGGTGGTAATCTGTTTGGCGGCATTGATACATGGTGGAAACTTCTGTGGACATTTCTGGCCTTAGCTGTCATGTGGATCGGTTTCTTCAAAATGCTGAAAGGTAACGATACCTTTAGCTGGCTTGGCACAGGCATGGAAAATATCGGTAAGCAATGGATGTCGCTGCCATTGAAGGCCAACATCATTCCCGGCTATAGCGGAGGAAAGGGGCAAATGAAAAGTGTTCAACAAACTATGGGGGCTTCACCGGTCGTAACGAGTATTAGAAACGCATTTAAAGGTGTTGGGGCGGGTGCAGCAACTGCACAACCTACAACCCATACGTCCAATATCCCTCAAGATGTAAAGACACTAATAACAAACCTAACCCGTGACCTAAAAGCCAATACGCAGGCAACAAACGACGAAAAAACCGCTATTCAACAGGCATACACTGACAAGCTTAAAAAACCACTCGCTGATCAGCAATTCACAGCTCCGGCTCAGCGACGTGCTGAAGTAAAGCGCATCATTCTTGAACAAGACCCCAACATGTCTAGTAATAAAATCGACGAAGTACTTAAGGCTATTAAGGACATAGATTCCTAATCACTCAGCGCTTCTTTTTGAGCTCTCGCAGGTACACCTCAAGTACGTCGCCTTCAGAAATCGGCGTGGCCGATTCAACGCGTAGGCCGCACTCCGTGCCGACCTTCGCTTCCTTGATGTCTTTATCGACGTGTTTCAGGGACGTAATTCTCCCCTCCCCGACCACGTTCCCCTCCCGGAGAATGCGGAACGGCAAACGCTTGATGTTGCCGTCTTTGACCATGCCACCGACGATTTGCTCGTTTTTCTTGGTCAGGAACACGCCGCGGATCTCAATGTGCCCGAGCGTCGTTTCCTCCTCTTCGGGCTCAACGAGGCCTTTCAGAAGGCCGTCGATGTCTTCCAGCAGCGTGTACACAACATCGTAGGACCGGACCTCCACGCCTTCGCGCTCGGCGGTTGGCCGGACGCTGGGCGAGGTATCGGTATGGAAAGCGACAACGAGACCGTCGCTCGCTGCAGCCAGCATGACGTCACTCTCCGTCACATTTCCTACCGCAGCCTGAATGATCTTTACCGATGTTGCCTCGGTCGCGAGCTTCTCCAGGGCATCTTGCACCGCTTGCAGCGTGCCTTGCGTATCGGCCTTGAGGACGATCTTCAACTGCTTGAGCTTGCCTTCGGAGAGTCGACCGACGAGATCAGCAAAGCTCCGTTTGCGTCCGGCATCGCCAAGTTTCCGCAGCTGATCCGCCAGCGAGCGCGCTTCCTGCTCGCTCCGAACAACTTGCATGACTTCACCGACTTCCGGCACTGATCCAAAGCCAGACACTCTGGCTGCTCCGGACGGTGCGACTTCTTCGAGACGCTGCCCGCGCGCGTCTTCCAAGGCGCGGACTTTGCCGCCGGTCGCACCGCAGAGGAATGAATCGCCGAC
>DATDTQ010000101.1:0-5504 GCA_035290765.1 Candidatus Peribacteraceae bacterium | reverse complement strand
CACCGAACGGCGTGTCGAGGTTCGGCCAGACCAGTAGCACCACATGGACTGGGCCGAGATACGAAGCACAGCTTAACCGGTCACGTTACCCATCATGTCGCATTCATGATAATCCTTATTATCATGAATGCGATTTTTCTGCGATAAATCGGCGGCTCGGTTTTATGTCAGACCGAAACGCACGAATCTATTGGGTTTGCAGCATAGCCAATCAGCAGGTTGATTGGTTGCGAAGCATCGGCCGGCAGATATAATTGGATTTGTTTTTTCACATTGAAGGATGACAGGTATGGATGCTGTCGCATTGGAGCCAACATTGAAGTCATTGGAGAGGCAGTTCTGCAATCCGCAAACCTGGGTGAAATACTTGCTTGAAGATGATGAGATTCGCGCGCAGGTGGCGGTGAGCAATCCAATGCCGAACACGATGGGCGCATTATTGAAAAACGCATGCGAGATGATCGAGCGTGGCGAGGACGGGCGGAGTAATGTGATTGAGTTGGATGCCTACAGACCGAAAAATGACTGTCAGTGAACCGCCAGTGAACTTGCCATGACCGCGCAACCGGACATGGGTCGCTATGCAGATCGGTGAAGCGCCGTGCGGAAGCTTACCTTACTGAATTCTCTTGCATTCACCGTCAAACCTACTAGA
The DNA here is from genome assembly GCA_035290765.1 of Candidatus Peribacteraceae bacterium. Taxonomy (GTDB): domain Bacteria; phylum Patescibacteriota; class Gracilibacteria; order Peribacterales; family Peribacteraceae; genus DATDTQ01. Next base: position 4,849 of record DATDTQ010000101.1, on the reverse strand, counting down.
TATAGTAGTACGAGCAGATATTATCACTAGCGAAAAGCCTAACCTACTGATTATCAAATGTTGTTCATTATGAAAATGAGGTCAAATCCAGTATAATCGCCCAATCTGACGTTGATGGACGTTAGATCGAAGAAAAACGCTCCGAATGGATTGACCATGCGGAGCGGAAAGAGGCCGGTTACCCGAACCAGTAGAGTTGCCACTTTAGCAAAGGCAATAGACCTTGAGCAAGGGCAGGTAAATGTGGTAGCTGGCGGTTATTCCTCGAATGGCAATGCCAGAAAGGACTACGATCATGCCAGCAAAAACTCAAACGCGCGTAATCAATCGCTCGTCGGAAACTGGTCGCCTCGTGACAGCTTTATATGCAAAAGCTCATCCGAAAACGACAGAAACAGAACGTGTTCGCGTGCCTGTATCGACGCCCTCTAAAAAGGGTAAGTAGTCTGTAGCATCCGGGGCTTTCGAGCCCCGGTTATCCGCTATGGGGGAGATTGAGCATCTGAAATGGGTCGTTAGTATAGTTTGTAAGGGCTGCACCTCAGCTGTGCATAGTTTCGTTCTGTGCATAGGTGCCAGTAGGAGACATTAGCACCCGCCCGTACTATTATGCATAAGCGGACAGACAAAACAGTGGGGCTAAAATGAATCAATCAGTTATGAAAAGAATGCGCGCCTCACTATTTTTAATAGCACGTACCGGTAGGTCTGTCTAATAACTGTAGAGCGCATCGGCTGCTTAACCCCCTACTTGAAAGGGTGATTACAAATGGAAGGATTACGACATGGCTAGATGCACAGCGCCAGTACGCGGACATAGCTCAGCGGCCGCGGCCGCGGCCTGCCCTGCATGCCGTTACCGCAGTAGCTACCGCTATGGCGGCTACGGCTCGTCCTACTCCTCGTCGGGCAGCAGCGGGGCCAGCTATAGCAGCAGCGGTGGCGGCGGTGGCAGGTCCAGCAGCAGTTCAAGGCCTCGCTGGTCGAGAGCGGGTTCGTCCGTGTCGTACACGCCGGCACAAGTGCAGTCACTCACGCCAATCCGCCAAACCGTTGAGACGCGAGCAGCGGAGCAACCAGACCTTCGTGACGTCTTCCTGTGCCACGCGTGGGACGACCGGCAGGGGCCAGCCAAAGAGCTGCACAATTTGCTCGTGGCGGCTGGTGTCAAAGTTTGGTTCAGCGAGAAGGACCTTGGCCTCGGCGTGCCGATGATGCGCGCCATCGACAAGGGCTTAGCGAATTCGCGAATCGGGCTTGTGCTGGTGACCCCTGCGCTGCTGGCCAGCCTCCCAAAAGAGAGTGTCGCCGACAAAGAGCTTTCGGCACTCCTGGCGGGCAACCAACTCGTTCCCATCGTGCACAACACGACGTATGAAGCTCTTCGCAATGTCAGCCCTTTGCTCGCCTCTCGAAGCGGCCTAGACACTGCAGAAGATTCAATGGCAGTGGTCGCGGAAAAAATCGCCGAGCTGGTTGCTCTCTAGCTTTATTGCCCACACAGTCGCTTTGTCTGTTGCTCCGTCATGGTCAGCTTTCGAGGGAATGTTACGTAATGCGTTCTAACCTTTCGGTCAATGGGGACCGTCTTCCGGCGTGCAGCCTCCAGACGGCCCCTTACCTCTAACCTTCGGCGTCAAATTTCTGCGCTCTCACCTTATGGCCACTCTGACCTCTGAAATTCCCGACGTAGACGTTCTTGTGGCACTCGCACCCGAAGAGCTTGCCGATGTTGTTCTGCGGCTGGCTCATGAGCGTCGAGGACACAGCGATCTAGTTCATCTTCAGTCCATCGCTTCGGATATCCACGGCACTCCGGGCGCCCCAGATGGCTATCCTCAAAACCGGAAGAAAGATGCTGAGTTGGCGCTTGCCGAGGCATGGAATTGGCTATCGGTGCAGGGCCTTCTGGTCCCTGAGCCAGGAACGAATGGCAATAACGGTTGGATGCTATTGAGCCGGCGCGCGCGGAAGATGTTGGCTGAAAATACATTTAAAAGTTACGCGCGCAGCGTTGCATTTCCGAAGGCGCTTCTCCATCCCGCAATAGCCGACGAAGTCTGGCTCGATATTGTGCGCGGCGACTTGGAGACTGCCGTGTTCAAGTCCTTTCGTGCGGTAGAGGTTGCCGTGCGCGAAGCCGGAAAATTTCCGGCCACTGAGATCGGAACAATACTGATGCGAAAGGCATTCGATAAGACTTCCGGGCCGCTCTCCGACCCCACGCAACCAGAGGCAGAGCGTGAGGCATTGGCGCATTTGTTTGCGGGTGCAATAGGTTCATACAAGAACCCACATTCTCACCGCACTGTTTCCATCAACGACGCCACGGAGGCCCAAGAGATGGTAGTTCTTGCGAGCCATTTGCTTCGTATTGTCGATAGCAGGCGGTAACCAATGACGCCGAACCCATCATACCGCCGGTCCTTGCGCATAAAGCCGCGCAAGGCCGGTGAATTCAGACTTTAGCCCACACAACCGTGCCTACCATGTTGAGCCGCTCTCGTCCGCCCCTGACTCTTCCAGAATACGAGAGGCTGTTCCGCATCATCCATGCGGTGGTTGAAAATGAAGGTGGCGATTCTTCCAAGGCATGTCTTTTCTTTGGCATTGCTGGAGCACATTTATTGAGTTCTCATCACCGTTTCAAAACCGCCCGCCTTGTCGCTGGCATTGCCGGCTACAACCTGCGAACACCAACGAACCTCTCCATAGTTCTCGGGAAAGTCGAAGGCGGCGAATTGCTTTCAAACGAAGATCATTTCCATTGCTGGATTGAGGTCGACGGCTGGATCATTGACTTCACCGCTCCGCTGTTCGATGAAATGGCCCCAGCAGAGCGAAAGGGCGCAGCCGTTCCCCGTCTCATGTTCCAAAAGCCGGTGCTTGCCGGTGCACGTTCGTTCGATGGTTTGAACACGCCTGGTGCGTACATTCATGTCCCGAACGCTGAACTGACAGCCGCGCTAATGATTCACTTTGCCCAAAAGCCCGCGCACTCAGACCTCATTGGCATCTGTGAGCAATGGCATGTTCGCCCGCCGAAAAAGATGGCACCTTCCGTTGGAATTGGCGATCAACATGGGAATCTGAATGAAGTACGGCTCTCACGCATTCGTGTGGAGGGTGCGTGGTAGGCACGCTGTCGAATATGCCGTGTGGGCTAACCCGGCAGTCCAGCGGATCTGAGCGGAATGCCGCGCAGGCCGGTGTCTTTGAACGTTATGCGGCATTAATCAGGACGCAGCAGTTCTTGAAAGGAAATGGTCATGGCAGACGAAGCGCCCGTATCGACTGATCCATCACGGATCGTCGGCACTGTTCGTAACATTGGGGAGCCGCTTTGCTTTTCGAATGTCGAACCATTGGCTGGATTTGCGGCGGAGGCGGCAAAGGGCGGCCAGCAGGTTAAGGTATGGACCAAGCTAGCACTGACATCAGACGACCCTTTGTTCCACCGACTGATGGAAAATCTTGCTAACGTCATTCATCACATGGCCCAGCAGAAGGGAGTTGGCGTTAACTTGCGCCGGGCCGACACCGTACTCTTGGTCTTGAAGCCCGACGCCAACGCCGAATTGTGGCTTGATACAGCGGCGGTCTCCATCCGCTGCGCAGTAAAGCGCGCCATAGCTGCGGGGACGGTGGTCTTCGAACAAGACATTGCAGACATCACGGGCATGGCCTTTCCGTGCGTCACCTTCGGCGAAGGTGACAAAGTTCTCTGTCTCTTTCGGCAAGACTGGAGTTTCGGCTTTGCCTTCGATATGAACCCGGAAGGTAAACTCGACATCGACGGATTCACGACGACTTTGGGTACCCTCTATCGGGAGTTGCGCTACAAGCACCTCTATGACGCCCTCAGCAAGCCGGAGGTGTTTGATAGGTTGTTGACGGTAGGCTGGTTTCCTTTCGCGGAAATCATTACAGCTGAGTTCTCAGAACTTCTGCATCATTGCGAAGCGGGGTTTGACGTGGGCGAAATTGAGGATCGGATCATTGCCAAATTCGACGATGCGCGCATGCAGCACATTCTCGAACGCTGGATCGTCAAGCCCCATTTCGCCACTAAAGCAGATCTACTGAAGGCAGCAATTTCCGCATTCCGCAACAAGGAACCTGTCGCTGTCATAAAGATTCTACTCACCGAAATTGAGGGTGTTCTCAATGACGCCCATCGGGACGCTCATGGTGGGCAGGGAGCAAAGCTGAAAGACCTGCTGGCCTTTGTCGAGGCATCCGCTGAACACAAGGCCGGCGGTTCAAACACTTTGCTATTCCCGAAGGCGTTCGGTCGATACCTGCGGGAACACACTTTCGCGAACTTCGATCCCATCGCCCAAACCGGAAATGCGGGCTCACGTCACGCTGTCGGTCATGGAGCCGCATCTCAGGATAGCTACACCATGCCACGTGCTTTACAGGCTATTCTCACGCTCGACCAATTTGCTTTCTACACCTGACACGATGCGTCGCCAAACAACGTGCGCAAGAAAGACCGGGGAGCATTGGAGCCATCCTCCTTCTGCTCAGGCGCCGCATAACATGGCGGTCAACACGGATGCTCCGGCGATAAAGCCGGCTCCGCGCCGGTTACCTCTACGTTGAATGACCGGTTTCTGGAAGTTGCGATGCCCGCTTAGGATCGATAGCGATATCGGCGAATAGCGGCTTTCGGGCAGCTCAAATTTCATCCAACCACAGATTTTCTGTTGCCCAAGCCCCGTCATTCACCTCGACAAAAAAAGTCCCGACATCGTGCATTACGCTAAAGTCCAGCGCGTAGCCTGCGGGGGGCAACCTGCGGATGTCATGTTCAAAATAGCGCGCCTTTACCTGCGCTTCGCCT
>DATDTQ010000100.1:0-5189 GCA_035290765.1 Candidatus Peribacteraceae bacterium | reverse complement strand
TGGGACTTTGTTCTACGTGTATCCCTACTATTGGACATACTGCATTAGCGCCGAAGCCTTGTTGATTCTCTGGGATTTGTATCACGAGAAGAATTGGTCCGCGCGGATCCAACGGATACTTTGGACAAGCCTACCACTCTTGATCATTGCCCTACCCTGGCTGATCGGCGCTTGGCAAAATCGAGGTGATGTCCTGATGGCCGAGACACTCACTCGGCTGGGACTCATTCATACGCGCTGGCCAAAGGGACCAATCCATCAACTCCAAGCTATTTTGGCGATCGCGGCGATATGGTGGCTAGCACGCAGTAAGAAAGATGTTGCCGCCGCCTGGCCTTTACTATCATTCGTGGGCGCAGCTCTCGTTGTCTATAACCAAGCGATCTTGACGAATGCAGAACTGGAGTTTTCCAATCACTACTCCATTATTTCGCGCATTAGCGTGCAATTAGCTGTGGTTTGGTTGCTCATGCACTTGCCCACTCATTACCGCTGGCTCCAACTCAGCGGGGTATTGGCAATTTCCGCATTGATCATTCTCCAAACTATCAGCTGGCAAAATGACGTGTGGAATCAGTTTACAACGCACGCCCAGAGTCCGAATCGTTCCACGGATCGAGCTGTTATGGATGCATTGAATGCATTGCCCACGGAACAAGTAATCGTCACTCCCCTCACCTTCGCGACGGATGTGGCGATCTATACCCCTCATTATCCGTTCTTTTCTAATGCTACTCGTCTCATGCCTGTGGCAAATGATGAACTAGTCATGCGCGCTAGAATCATGCGGCAATTTTTCCCCGGCGACAAAATAAGTCCTCGCATGGTTGTAGGAACACATCATATAAATCTCGCAGTTCATAAGCGCATTGAATGCCGTGTCTTCAATCTCCTGCCTGGTCGGTCTGTTGATTGTGATTCGATCAAACCCGAACAATTTTTGTCATCACTTTGGCAAGAGTTCGTTACGGCACAGCGATTCTCTGGAACGGAATTGTTTTCTCTCTTACGGGAAAAGCATGTCGGCTATCTCCTCGCCGAAAATGTGCCTGCATCACTTCTTTCTCGCTTGGAATTAGTCGCCACAATTGAGCCTTACAAGCTCTATAAATTAAAAGTTTAATAATTAACCTCGGTTTGCGAAGCGAATTCTTAATACCGAAAGAAATGCTTCTTGAATTTCGTGCCTACTTAAGTTGGAAATTCCCCGCCGGCGGTTAATAAAGACTGTGGGTACTTCGGCAATGCGGAATCCTTTGCGGTGCAACTGGTAGGCCACTTCAGACAAAACAACGTACCCTTTCGCATCAATCCGATCAAAATTCAGCGCCTCGATAGCTCGCCGTTGGTAACAACGGAATCCATTTGTATAGTCTGAAATAGGAATGCCCAGGACAAGTCGTGCATAACGGTTAGCCCAACGACTAAAAAATGTCCGCTTAGCCCCCCAGTTATGAATTTCACTGGTTGGAAGGTATCGTGACCCAATCACCATGTCGCTCTCTCGAATTGCCTGGAGGAAGAGTAGAATTTCCTCTGGCTTATGAGAAAAATCAGCATCCATTTCAAAAATGAGGTCGTATCCATGCTGCAAAGCATATTGGAACCCAAAGAGCACAGCTGATCCCCTGCCTCCTTTCCCTTCGCGTACCTGCAATTTAAGACGATCGCCATGTCGTGACTGCGCTTCTCGCACAACTGCCGCCGTTCCATCGGGCGAATTATCATCGACAACAAGAACATGAGCATCTGACTGCTGCTGCAAAATTGCGTCCATGAGTTGCCCGATATTTTCTCGTTCGTTGAAGCACGGAATGATGATAAGCACCCGTTCTGTGGCCATCAGACTGCGGAGAGTGAAACATTCAGGCGTTTTGCATCAGCTTCCATCATGATACGAGCTAATTCGTCCATACTTGTTTGCGCTGCCCAGCCTAATTGGCGCTTGGCCTTGCTGGGATCACCGAGCAGTATGTCGACTTCGGCTGGACGATAGTAATGCGGATCGATTTGTACGATGACGTTGCCTGTACGTTTATCAATATATTTTTCTTCTTTGCCACTCCCCTTCCGTTCAAACGAAATACCCGCGTACTTCAGACATAATTCGAGAAATTCGCGCACGGAAGCAGTTTTACCGGTTGCCAGTAAATAATCATCTGGCTCCTTTTGCTGCAACATCTGCCACATGCCCTCCACATATTCTTTGGCGTACCCCCAGTCACGCTTAGCATCGAGATTGCCAAGATAAAGAGACTGCTGCGTTCCAGCCAAAATGCGTGCCAAGCTGAGCGTAATTTTGCGAGTGACAAAATTCTCGCCACGCCGCGGCGACTCGTGATTGAAGAGAATGCCGTTCACGGCATACATGCCGTAACTTTCGCGATAATTCCGCGTGAGATGAAAGGCATAAGCCTTTGCACATCCATACGGACTCCGTGGATAAAATGGTGTCTCTTCGTTTTGCGGCGTTTCTAATACTTTGCCAAACAGTTCACTGCTGCTCGCCTGGTAAAACTTTGCTTTTATCCCAGTGGAGCGCAGCGCTTCCAGTAAGCGCGCTGCGCCGATGCCAGTTACATCGCCCGTATATTCTGGCATATCAAAACTCACTCCCACGTGGCTCTGGGCTGCCAAGTTGTAAACCTCATCAGGACGTGTAGCCATCAAAATCCGGACGAGCGAGTTGGAGTCTGCCAAGTCGCCGTAGTGGAGTTTCAGAGACACTTCCACTTCATGCGCTTCGGAGAAGAGGTGTTCGATGCGCTCCCGATTAAACGTGGACGCACGGCGAACCATTCCATGCACTTCATATCCTTTCTGAAGCAGGAGTTCCGCCAGGTAGGAACCATCTTGTCCTGTGATGCCTGTAATGAGCGCCCGTTTCATAGGTGATAGCGTATTAGACAAGCCCCTTAGACACAAAGAACTGCTCCAGAACTTGGCTCATATAATGGAGATCGGGCTCCTTCAGGCCCTGATGGCAGCCAATGTAGAAGCCGTAGTCATTGATCCATGACGCATTCGGGAAATCCGACTGTCGGATGTGCATTGATTCATATACTGGCTGATTGATGAGCGGCACCATGTCGCGCGTTTCAACATTCCACTCCTCAAGGTATTGCACCAATGCCGCTTTTCTAATTGGAGCATCCTTTCGGATGACAATCGGGAACATCATAAATGCATGTTCTTGAATAGCCAAGTCATAGCTCGGCAGTTGGAGCCACACTTCAAAAGGACGCAAGAGAGTCAGTAGTGTCTGCGCATTCTTGTGACGGATCTTCAATGTGCCTGAGAATCGTTCCAACTGGCCACAGCCAATGGCCGCCTCTAACTCTGTTGCCCGGAAACTGTAGCCTCGCCGCACAAAATGGAATCGCCGCTTGATCACCTGCTCAAACTTCGCGCCATCGATATCTTTATCGTCATCAATGCTGATGTAGATGCCATCGCGCCCATGATTCGCAAGGCTGCGGAGAATTCCGGCGTACGTTGGATCATTTGTTACCGCTAATCCTCCCACTCCAGTGACCACGAGGTGGGCAATGTACGTTGAGAAGCAGCTGATATCACCAAATGAACCGGTTTTTCTCCCTTTATAAGAGACACCGACCGTTTCGGCGGAGTCCTCGATGACGCGCAAGTTGTGTTTTTTTGCGATCGCCATGATCGGATCCATATCCGCGACCAAACCAAACAGATGCACCGGCATGATAGCGCGCGTCTTCTTAGTAATCTTCGCTTCAATTGCGTCAGGTTTGATATTGTAAGTGATGGGATCACAGTCAACGAAGACTGGCTTTAAGCCATGTTCTAAGACGACATTCGCCGTGGCGACGAAGGTTAGGGCAGGCACGATCACTTCATCCTCTGCTTGCCAATTTTCGGTTTCCTTTAAGCAGGCTATGGCAATGCTCAATGCACTTGTGCCGCTATTCACAAAAACTGCGAACTTGCAGTCGTGTAATTGCGCAAATTCCCGCTCAAAGCGACGGCAAAACGGTCCGTACGAAAGCCGGTCGCTTTCTAGCGCCTCCTGCACGTACGCTTTCTCGGCTTTGCTTAAACCGAGGGTACCGACTCCTAGTTGTTGCGACCGACGCTGCACCATAGCAGCGTAAATCAATGGCCCCGAAACGGCGAGTAAATCCGGCGAATGTTGTTTTGCTGGTCTGCGCCCCTTCGCCTACACTCCTGCTACCCGTGGCAAAGGCAAAACCGTCACTTTGTATCGTCGGCATGGGCTACGTTGGCTTACCCCTTGCGCACGCATTCGCGCGCGCAGGCTACCGCGTCCATGGTTTTGATGTGAATCCCCGCCGCATTGAAGAATTAAGCGCGGGATTTGACCGAACTTTGGAACTGACCGAAGCTGAACTGCGCAGTGTGAAGATTGCATACAGCACGGATCCGAAAATTATAAAAGAATCTGACATCATCATCGTCGCGGTTCCCACGCCGATTGATGAAAAAAACAATCCTGATCTGACGATGCTGATGTCAGCTTCGACGACAGTCGGGCAAAATTTGAAGAAGGAGGCCATCGTTGTATATGAGTCGACGGTCTGGCCGGGAACTACAGAGGAAATCTGCGGCCCGATCATTGCCAAAGAATCGGGCCTGCAATCCGGCCGGGATTTTTTCCTCGGTTATTCACCCGAACGGATCAATCCCGGTGATAAAGAGCATACGGTCGATAAAATAATTAAAGTGGTCGCTGGTCAGACCGAAAAAACGACTGATGCCCTTTGTGATTTATACGGTTCAATTGTGAGTGCCGGCATTCACCGTGCTCCCAGCATCAAAGTCGCCGAGATGGCCAAGGCGATTGAAAATGCCCAGCGTGATCTGAATATCGCCTTCGTAAATGAGATCGCGATGATGTCGAATGCGCTTGGCATCGCCACAAACGATGTGTTGGAAGCGGCTGGCACTAAGTGGAACTTTCTCCGTTTTCGGCCTGGCCTCGTTGGCGGGCATTGCATTGGCGTCGATCCATATTATTTGGTTGAAAAAGCCAAGCAGCTTGGCATGACAACGCACGTCATCACGGCCGGGCGAAGCGTAAATGACGGCATGTCGCTGTATGTTGCTCAGCAAATCTTAAAGGCTCTGTCGGATATGCGCGGAGCGCGCGTATTGATCTTGGGCCTAACGTTCAAAGAGAATATTCCTGACGTTCGTAA